>JAQTVU010000072.1 GCA_028706695.1 Mycobacterium sp. | reverse complement strand
TTCGCCGGGCGGCATCGGGGTCGAAAGGGTCGCGACCCGGGTCAGCGTCACCGTCTGCGCGACCCCGGGTACGGTGAGCTCACGTTGCAAAGCGGCTGCGGCCGCGGCGAATGCCGGTACCCCCGGCACGATTTGGTAGTCGATGCCCAACGCGTCGAGCCGACGACACTGCTCGGCCAGGGCGCTGTAGAGTGACGGGTCGCCGGAGTGCAGCCGCGCCACGTCGCATCCGTCGGCGTCGGCGGCGGCGAGTTCGGCGACGATCTGCTCGAGGGTAAGCGGACCGGTGTCGATGACGTCGGCGCCCGGCGGGCAGAGCGCCAGCAGGTCGTCGGGCATGATCGATCCCGCGTAAAGACACACCGGGCATCTTTCGAGCAGCCGCCGGCCGCGGACGGTGATCAAGTCGGCCGCACCCGGTCCCGCGCCGATGAAATACACCGTCACCGCGTCACCGTCCATTGGGTCACCGGATACTGCGGGCGCCACCCGGTGAACCCGCCCAGCGGCTCACCCCGATAATGCTGGAACCGGCTGAGCCGGCCGCCGTGGTGTGAATATGCTTGCATCACAGTGGCTTCTGATTCCGCGGTGACCGCGTTGGCGACCAGGCGCCCGCCGGCGGGCAGGCTGTCCAGGCACGCGTCGAGCAGTCCGGGCCGGGTCACGCCGCCGCCGACGAAGATCGCCGACGGCGTTTCGGCGCCCTCGAACGCGTCGGGCGCCTCGCCGCGCACCTCGATGCCGGCGCCAACGCCCGCCGCGTTGAATCCGATGTTGCGGCGGCGTGTTTCGTCGCGTTCGAAGGCCACCGCGGTGCAGCCCCGCCAACTCAGGCACCACTCGACGCTGATGCTGCCCGAGCCGGCGCCGATGTCCCACAGCCGCTCGCCCGGCCGGGGTGCCAGCGCTGCCATGGTCACCGCCCGCATGGCGTGTTTGGTGATCTGGCCGTCGTGGACGAAGGCGTGGTCGGACAACGGCGCCGTGCGCTCGTCGGGCAGGTAGCGCACGGCGATCACATTGAGGTCGTCGGCGTCGGCGGGCGCGTTGTCGGCCCACTCGCGCGCGGTGCCGTCGCGGCGCCGTTCCCGGGCGCCGCCGAGGTGTTCGAGCACGCTGAGCTGCGAATCACCGCGGCCATGGGCGTTGAGCAGCGCGGTCAGGGCCGCCGGCGAGGAGCGGTCTTTGGACAGCACGATCGCCTGGCCCCCGCGGCGCACCGCGGCGCTCGGCGGCGCGGTGAGCAGGCTGATCACTTCGGTGTCTTGAGCGTTCCAGCCCATCCGGGCGCAGGCCAGCGTCACCGACGAGACATGCGGGAGCACGTTGACGCGAGCGGCGCCGAACAAGCGGATCAGGGCGCCGCCGACGCCGTGCAGCAGCGGGTCGCCACTGGCCACGACGTGAACGTCGGCGGCGGCGTCGACGGGCAGCGCGCGCAGCGCGGGCAGCATCGGCGACGGCCACTCCCGGCGCTCGGCGGTGACGGTGTCGTCGAGCAGCTCCAGCTGCCTCCTGGCGCCGTAAACGATTGCCGCCCTGCGCAATTCGGCTTGCGAGGATTCGGACAGCCCGGGCATCCCGTCGGCCCCGATACCGACCACGACGATCATCGCGGCATCCTGCGCCACATGAACTGCGGCAGCAACCGCATCCCGAAGAAAGCCGGGCGCAGCGCCCACGGGATCCACACGGTGCGCCGGCCCGCGGCCAGTGCGCGGGCGGTGGCGGCGGCCACCCGCTGCGGGGTGCTCGACAGCGGAGCCGGTGTCATGCCTTTGGTCATGCGCCCGGTCACGAAGCCCGGGCGGACGATCAGCACCCCTACCCCGGTGCCGTGCAGCGCGTCGGCCAGCCCGCTGGCGAAGCCGTCCAGGCCGGCCTTCGCCGAGCCGTAGACGTAGTTGGCCCGCCGCACCCGAACACCGGCCACCGAGGAGAAGACCACCAGCGATCCCCGCCCGGCGGTCCGCATCGCGGCCGCCAGAAGGGTGAGCAGGCTGACCTGTGCCACATAGTCGGTGTGCACGATGCCCACCGCGTGGCCGGCGTCGACCTCGGCACGCGCCTGGTCGCCGAGGATTCCGAACGCCAGCACCGCGGTGCCGATGGAGCCGTGCTCGTCGATGAGCGAGGCGACCAGGGGACCGTGCGAATCGAGGTCGTCGGCGTCGAACTCCCTGGTGTGCACCGCTGCTGCGCCGGCGGCTTTGAGCGCGGCGACCTGCTCGTGGAGCCGGTCGGCCCGGCGGGCGGCCAACACGACGGTCGCCGCGGGAGCCAGGCGGCGCGCGAGTTCGATGCCGATCTCGCTGCGGCCGCCCAGGATGAGAACCGGGCCCGGCCCCGTGTCGTTCACGGCTGCGATTATCGCCTGCGCTAGCGTGAGCGATGATGGCGCATACCACCACCCGGCTCACCGATGACGCGCTGGCGTTCCTGTCCGAGCGTCATCTGGCCATGCTGACCACGCTGCGCGCCGACAATTCACCGCACGTGGTGGCCGTGGGTTTCACCTTCGATCCGAGCACCCACATCGCGCGGGTCATCACCAGCGGGGGCTCCCAGAAGGCCGTCAACGCCGACCGCGGCCGAGTCGCCGTGCTCAGCCAGGTCGACGGCGCGCGCTGGCTTTCGCTTGAGGGCTGGTCCAGGGTGAACACCGACCCGAGCGCCATTCGCGACGCCGAGCTGCGTTACGCCCAGCGCTACCGCATCCCCCGGCCCAATCCGCAAAGGGTTGTCATCGAGGTCGAGGTGCAGCGGGTGCTGGGTTCCTCGAGTCTGCTGGACCGACGCTAGGGTTGGTGCCGGTATTGCGCCTTGCCGGTCGCCGCAACCGCCGCCTAACGCGCCAGATGGCGGAGCCGCCCGCAGCGAAGCGAGCGGTTTCCGGCTCGGCGGGCGGCGCGGGTGGGGTGCGCACCCACGCCCGGCCTGCGCTGCGGAAACGACTGCGGCCCAACCTTTAGGGCGCGGGGACGGTGATCAGCTCGTGCGGCCGGTTGTTGAGGGCCTCCGCGCCGGCTTCGGTGACGATGACGATGTCCTCGACGCGCGCGCCCCAACCGCCCGGGAAGTAGATGCCGGGCTCGACGGAAAAGGCCATGCCTGCGGCCAGCGGCAGGTCGTTGCCGGCGACGATGTAGGGCTCTTCGTGCACCGATAGCCCGATGCCGTGGCCGGTGCGGTGCACGAAGAACTCCGCGAGTCCCGCTTCCGCCAGCACGCGACGGGCGGCGGCGTCGACCTGCTCGGCGGTGACCCCCGGACCGACCGTTTCAACAGCCGCACGCTGAGCCCGCTGCAAGACCGAATAGTGTTCGGCCACTGTAGGTCCGGGTGCGCCGATGCTGTAGGTGCGGGTGCAGTCGGAGTGGTATCCAGGCTCGTAGCACCCGCCGATGTCGACGACGACGACGTCACCGTTCTGTAGTTGACGGTCCGAATAGCTGTGGTGCGGGTGCGCGCTGTGCGGCCCGGAGCCGACGATGATGAATGAGACTTCCGAATGCCCTTCGGTCACAATGGCTTCGGCGATGTCGCGTGCGACGTCGGCCTCGGTGCGCCCCGGGATGAGAAACTCCGGCACCCGGGCATGCGCCCGGTCGATGGCCGCACCGGCCAGGCGCAACGCGTCGATCTCGCATGGTTCCTTGACCATCCGCAGACGGCGCAGCACGTGGTTGGCCAGCACCGGCAGCTCCCCGAGCGCGCCGGCCAGCGGCAGCAGGTGCAGCGCCGGCATGGAGTCGCCGACCGCGGTCGCGACAGGGCGCCCGCCCAGCGCCGCGCTCACCAGCGCGTACGGATCGTCGCCGTCGACCCAGTCCCGAACCGGCAGACCCAATTCGGCGATGGCGGAGCACTTGAGCGAGGCCAACTCCATGCGCGGCACCAGCACGGTCGGGTCACCGGAAACCGGCAACACCAGCGCAGTGAGCCGCTCGAAAGTCTGTGCCCGCGAGCCGACCAGGTAGCGCAGGTCGTCGCCGGGGGTGATCACCAAGCCCGCGAGGCCGGCGTCGCCGGCCGCGGCGGCCGCCGCTGCCAGCCGGCGGGCATACACGTCTGCGCCGAATCGGACAGCGGCCATGGCAGCCAGACTAACCCGCCGGGTGGCAGCGGCGGCGAGCAGACGCGAAATCGCCCCAAACGCGGCGTTTTGGGGCGATTTCGCGTCTGCTCGCGGGAAGCGGCGTGAGACCATTGCCGGCATGCCCGCACCCCTGCTGTTGCTCGACGGCGCCAGCATGTGGTTCCGGTCGTATTTCGGGGTGCCGTCGTCAATCACGGCCCCCGACGGCCGGCCCGTCAACGCGGTGCGTGGATTCCTCGACTCGCTGGCCGTGGTGATCACCCGGCACCGACCCGGCCGGCTGGTGGTCTGTCTGGATCTGGACTGGCGGCCGCGGTTCCGGGTGGAGCTGGTCCCGTCGTACAAGGCCCATCGGGTGGCGGAGCCGGGGGGCCGACCCGGTGCCGAGCAAGTGCCCGACGACTTGGCGCCACAGGTCGAGATGCTCACCGACCTGCTGGACGCGTTCGGCATTCCGATGGCGGGCGCCGCCGGTTTCGAGGCCGACGACGTGCTGGGCACACTCGCCGCACGTGAACGCACCAACCCGGTCGTCGTGGTCAGCGGGGACCGTGACCTGCTACAGGTCGTCGCCGACGACCCGGTGCCGGTTCGGGTGCTCTACCTCGGCCGCGGCCTGGCCCAGGCGACGCTGTTCGGGCCGGCCGAGGTGGCCGACCGCTACGGGCTGCCGGCGGATCGTGCCGGGGCGGCCTACGCCGAACTCGCCCTATTGCGCGGCGACCCGTCCGATGGTCTGCCGGGCGTGGCGGGCGTGGGAGAGAAAACGGCGGCCGCCCTGCTGGCCCGGCACGGTTCGCTGGAAGGGATCCTGGCCGCCGCCCGCGACCCCGCCTCGAAGATGGCCGAAGGCCTGCGGGCAAAGTTACTGGCCGCCACCGGCTACATCGAGGCCGCCGGCGGCGTGGTGCGGGTGGCCACCGACGCCCCGGTGACGCTGTCGACGCCCACTGACGCGCTCCCCCTGGTGGCCGCCGACCGGCAGCGCACCGCCAGGCTGGCCGCCGAGCTGGGCGTCGGATCGCCGATCAGCCGATTGCAGCAGGCGCTCGACACGCTACCGGGCTGACGGGCTACTGCGGACGTCCCACCTCGTAGGTGCCCTTGTTGTCCTGGAAGGTCACCGTCACGCGCTTTTGCGCGCCGTCGATGCTGACGCTGCAATCGAAGCTGGCGCCCTTCTTGACGGTCGGGTCGGTGCCGTTGTTGCACTTGACGTCTTTGACGTTCCGGGCGCCGTAGCCGTTGGTCTCATCCGAGAGAACCTGCTGCACACCGGCCTGGGCCTTGTTGATGTCCAGTTTGGTGGTGACGAAAAACCCGGGCTCCCAGAAACCGAGGATCAGCAGGGCCACGATCAGCACGAAGGCGATCGCGCCGGCCACGCCGCCGATCAGCGCGGGCGACCGCTTCTTGGCCGGTTCCTGCGGGTAGGGCGGGAACTGCTGCGGGTACTGGCCGGGCTGACCGTACTGCCCCGGCTGCGGGTACTGGCCGGGCTGACCGTACTGCCCCGGCTGCGGGTACTGGCCGGGCTGACCGTATTGCCCGTACTGTCCCGGCGGGACGTACTGGCCGTACTGCGGCTGCCCGCCGAACTGCTCGGATTGCCCGTAGCCGGGCTGTGGCGGGTACGGCTGCGGATATGCCTGCTCGGTCGGCTGCTGGTACTGCGAGTAGTCGGGGGCCGGGGTGTAGGCCGGGGGCTGCCACGTCGACTCCTGGGGCGGCTGCTGCTGCCAGGGCGATCCGGCCTGCGTCGGTTCCGAAGGCACCTCGCCACTCTGGCCGGGCGGTTTCCACTGCTGGTCCGACTCCGATCCCTGCGGTCCGCTCATCGCTTCTCCTCAGCCCCCTATGTGTGGCCCCCTAGGTGTGGCCCGTGCGTTCCGGTTACCGGTCCTACGGTAGCTGCGGCTCAGCCTACCCCGCGTCAACTGCGACGACGCCGCGCCGAACGTCGTTGATCGCCCGCGTGGCGGTCGCGCGCAGGTCGGGGTCCGGGGCGACGTTGCGGACCTGATCGAGCAGGTCGAGCACCTGCCGGCACCACCGCACGAAGTCGCCCGCCAGCAGCGGCGACCCGGCGCCGGTGAGGTCGGCGGCAGCCAGCGCGGCGGCGAGGTCGCCGGTCCGCGCCCAGCAGTAAATGACGTTGGCGAAACCGTCGTCGGGTTCGCGGCTCGGGACAATCCGGTGGGCCTGCTCGTCGCCGCGCAGCTCCGCGGACAGCCGCGACGTCTGCGCCAGCGCCTGTCGTAACCGCTGGGTGGGCACCTCGGCGGCGACCGCGGAGCCCGGCCCGTCGCCGCCGCGGGATTCGTAGAGCACCGCCGACACCACGGCCGCCAACTCGGCCGGTTTCAGACCGGTCCACGCGCCGGTGCGCAGGCATTCGGCGACCAACAGGTCGCTCTCGCTGTAGATGCGGGCCAGCAGCCGGCCGTCGTCGGTGACGTGGGGATCGGTGGCCGGCCCCTGGATGAAACCACGCTCGGTGAGCAGCCCGACGATCCGGTCGAAGGTCCGCGCCAGCGAGTCGGTGGCGGCGGCCACCTTCTTCTCCAGCTGCGCGTTGTCCCGTCCGACGCGCAGGTACCGCTCCGCCTGCCGGAGCTGGGATTCCGGGCCGTTGTGCGACGGGTGCCGGCGCAGCCGCATGCGCAACGACTCAAGTTCGGGGTCATGGAGTTCCCCGTCCTTGGCGCCGCCGCGGCGCCGGGACGGAATCGCCAGCCTGGCGGCGGCGGACCGCAGCGCCGAGGCCAGGTCGCGCCGGACCCGCGGCTGGCGGTGTTCGACGCGCTGGGGCAACGACATCGAACCCACCGGTGCCGCAGCGTCCGAGTAGTCAGCCGTGGAAATCCTTCCGGCCCAACGATTTTCAGTGAGCACCAGGGGGCGAGGTTCGGGGCTGTCGCGGTCGGACTCGAGCACCACCGCCAGCCCGCCGCGCCGGCCATGGGTGATGGCGATGATGTCGCCCCGCCGCAGCGCGGCCAACGCGTCGGTGGCCGCCTGCCGTCGCTGCAGCCGAGACGCGCGGGACTGTGCGCGCTCCAGCTCGGAGACCCGTGCCCGCATCCGGGCGTATTCGAGCATCGGCGAGTCCTGGCCGCCCAGTTCGGCGGCGATCTCGTCGAGCATCCTTTTCCCCCGCTCGATCCCGCGGACCAGGCCGACGACGGACCGGTCGGCCTGGTACTGGGCGAACGACTGCTCCAGCAGCTCGTGGGCCTGCTCGGGCCCCATCCGGTGCACCAGGTTGATCGTCATGTTGTACGACGGCGCGAACGAGCTGCGCAGCGGGAAGGTGCGCGTGGAGGCCAGCCCGGCCACCGCGGACGGCTCGGTGGTTTCCTCGCTGGGTTGCCACAGCACCACCGCGTGACCCTCGACGTCGATGCCGCGCCGGCCGGCGCGCCCGGTCAACTGCGTGTACTCCCCCGGCGTCAACGGGACATGCTGTTCGCCGTTGAACTTCACCAGCCGCTCGAGCACCACCGTGCGTGCGGGCATGTTGATGCCCAGCGCCAGGGTCTCGGTCGCGAAAACCGCCTTGACCAGGCCGGCGGTGAACAGGTCTTCGACCGTGTGCCGGAACGCCGGCAACATCCCGGCGTGGTGGGAGGCCAGGCCGCGCAGCAGCCCCTCGCGCCACTCGTGGTAGCCGAGCACCTCCAGGTCGGCGTCGGCGAGATCGCCGCACCGGTGTTCGATCACCTCGGCAATCTGCGCCCGCTCCTCCTGCGTGGTCAGCTGCAGCGGCGAACGCAGGCACTGATGCACCGCGGCGTCACACCCCGCGCGGGAGAACACGAAGGCGATCGCCGGCAACAGCCCCTCGGCGTCCAGGGTCGCGATCACCTCAGGCCGCGCCGGCGGCCGATAGAAACGCGGCCGGCTCGCCCGAGCCGGGCCTCCCCTGCCCTGCCGGCGCGGTTGCCAATCCAACATCCGGTCGCCCTCCCGCCGATGGGCGATGTGGCGCAGCAGCTCGGGGTTGACGCGCGCCTCGCGCAGGTCGCCCGGTTGGTCGCCGCGGTAATCGAACAGGTCGAACAGCCGCTTGCCCACCAGGACGTGCTGCC
>JAQTVU010000071.1 GCA_028706695.1 Mycobacterium sp. | reverse complement strand
AAGCCGCAGCCGGTGCTCTCGGCGT
Organism: Mycobacterium sp.; assembly: GCA_028706695.1. GTDB lineage: Bacteria > Actinomycetota > Actinomycetes > Mycobacteriales > Mycobacteriaceae > Mycobacterium. The sequence continues at coordinate 8,208 of JAQTVU010000071.1, read as the reverse complement.
ACACCGACACACAGGCCTCGGCGCGATCGCCGATACCCCGCCGCGGCGTGTTGAGGATGCGCCGCATGCTGACCGCGTCGTCGGGGTTGCCGAGCACCCGCAAGTAGGCGACGATGTCGCGGATCTCCTTGCGCTCGTAAAACCGCACTCCCCCAACGACTTTGTAGGGAATACCGGCGCGGATGAACACCTCTTCCAGCGACCGCGACGAGTTGTTGGTGCGATAGAAGACGGCCACGTCGTTGTAGGTGACGTCGCCCCGCTCGACGAGGGCGTCGATCTCTTCTGCCACGAATCGGGCCTCGTCGTGTTCGTTGTCGGCGACATAGCCGGCGATGGGCTCCCCGGCGCCGGCGTCGGTCCACAGCCGTTTCTCGCGTCGTCCAAAGTTGCGCGCGATCACCGAGTTGGCTGCCGCCAAGATGTTCTGCGTCGAGCGGTAATTCTGTTCCAGCAGAATCGTTGTCGCGTCGGGATAGTCGCGTTCGAAATCCTCTATGTTGCGGATGGTCGCCCCGCGGAACGCATAGATCGACTGATCGGCGTCACCGACCACACACAACTCCGCCGGCGGTAGGTCGTCGGGGACCGCTTCATCTCTCGAGGCGTCGCAGCCGACCAGTTCCCGCACCAGCACGTACTGGGCGTGGTCGGTGTCCTGATATTCGTCGACCAGCACGTGCCGGAACCGGCGCCGGTAGTACTGGGCGATCTGCGGGAAGGCCTGCAACACCCCCACGGTTTCGCCGATCAGGTCATCGAAGTCCAGCGCGTTGGCCGCCCGCAGCCGACGCTGGTATTCGCCGTACACCGAGGCCACGGTGCGGGCCAACTCGTCGGAAGCGTCCGATAGGTTGGCCAGGGCCTGCTCCGGGCCGATCAACTCGTTCTTCAGCTTCGAGATGGCGTTGGCCAGCAGCCGCGGCGAGTAGCGCTTGATGTCCAGGCCCATGTCACGGCCGATCATCTGCAGCAGGCGCCGCGAATCGTCGGCGTCATAGATCGAGAAGTTGGAGTTCAACCCCGGGATCAGCGATGCCTGATTGCGCAGAATCCGCACGCAGGTCGAGTGGAACGTGGACACCCACATCGCCCGGGCGCGGTTGCCGACCAGCCGCACCACCCGTTCGCGCATCTCGGCGGCGGCCTTGTTGGTGAAGGTGAGGGCCAGGACCTGACCGACCCCGACGCCCCGCACCGCCATCAGGTAGGCGATGCGCCGGGTCAGCACCGCGGTCTTGCCCGAGCCGGCGCCGGCCACGATCAGCAGCGGCGAGCCCTCGTGCACCACCGCTTGGCGTTGTTGGGGGTTGAGGTCGTCGAGCAGGCGATCGGCTTCAAAGCCGGGCGTGGCGCCGGTTGCGTACACAGTCATGTCAGTCCAAATTTACCGCCGGGTGCCGACAGCGCGGGCGAATGGGCCGGCCGACTCACGGAATCGCCCCGGATGCACCGGTCCCGACCGGTCCCGACCGGATTTTGCCGCCCCCCGACCTTGGTGGCACACTCGTGGCGTGCTCAACGCGCAGCGCCGATTCCCCTATGGGTACCGCCCAGCGGTTCTCATGGCCTAGCTGCTATCGCAGAGCCCCGTGGTCCGCTTCCGGGGTTCATCTCTTGTGTGAGGCCGATACCGGATGAGACCAGAACTCCCACATCATGAGAATGCGGAGACAGCAGAGATGAACACCGAAGTCATGGAAACCCAACACTTACCCACCATCGAACCCAGCACCGAACCCAGCACCGAACCCAGCATCGAGGAGTTACGCGAGGAGATCGACCGGCTGGACGCCGAGATCCTGGCCGCGGTGAAGCGGCGCGCCGAGGTGTCCCAGGCGATCGGCAGGGCCCGCATGGCGTCCGGCGGCACCCGGCTGGTGCACAGCCGGGAGATGAAGGTCATCGAACGCTACAGCCAGCTGGGTCCCGAGGGTAAGGACCTGGCGATGCTGCTGTTGCGCCTGGGCAGGGGCCGGCTCGGTCACTGAACCGGTCGCCGTCAGTCCCCGATTTTCGCGTTGCTGCGGCACATTTCGTGCGTTCCAGGTGGCTCCGCACGGCCGGCGCCAGAGGTGGCTTCGTCGCAGTGGACCGCATTAGGGTCGAGGCATGACCTCCGCGCAAATCATTCCCGACATCACCGCCAGCCCGGCATGGGACGCCCTGCGCAGGCATCACGAACAGATCGGCAGGACACATCTTCGCGAGCTGTTCGACGATGACCCCGATCGTGGGCGCGCATTCACGGTGACGGTCGGCGACCTCTACATCGACTACAGCAAGCACCGGGTCACCCGGGAGACGCTGCAGTTGCTGGTGGAGTTAGCCCGCGTGGCCCACCTCGAGGAGCGCCGCGACCAGATGTTCTCCGGCGCACACATCAACACCTCCGAGGACCGCGCGGTGTTGCACACCGCGCTGCGGCTGCCGCGTGACGCCGAACTGGTCGTCGACGGCCAGGACGTCGTCGCCGACGTGCACGCCGTGCTCGACGCCATGGGCGACTTCACCGATCGGCTGCGCAGCGGCGAATGGACCGGGGCCACCGGCGAGCGGATCACCGCCGTCGTCAACATCGGCATCGGCGGGTCAGACCTGGGACCGGTGATGGTGTACCAGGCGCTGCGCCACTACATGGACGCCGGCATCTCGGCGCGCTTCATCTCCAACGTCGACCCCGCCGACCTCACCGCGAAGCTGGCCGACTTAACCCCCGCCACAACGCTTTTCATCGTGGCATCGAAGACGTTCACCACGCTGGAGACGTTGACCAACGCGACCGCCGCGCGCCGCTGGCTGACCGACGCCCTCGGCGATTCGGCGGTGGCCAAGCATTTCGTGGCCGTCTCCACCAACAAACGGCTGGTCGACGACTTCGGCATCGACACCGACAACATGTTCGGCTTCTGGGATTGGGTCGGCGGACGTTATTCGGTCGACTCGGCGATCGGGCTGTCGGTGATGGCCGCCATCGGCCGAGACAATTTCGCCGACTTCTTGTCCGGATTCCATATCCTAGACCAGCATTTCAAGACCGCGCCACTGGAATCCAACGCGCCTGTCCTGCTCGGGCTGATCGAGCTGTGGTACTCCAATTTCATGGGCGCGCAATCACGTGCGGTGCTGCCGTATTCCAATGACCTGTCGCGCTTTGCGGCTTATCTGCAACAGCTGACCATGGAGTCCAACGGCAAGTCGACACGCGCCGACGGTGCGCCCGTCACCACCGATACGGGCGAAATCTATTGGGGCGAGCCGGGAACCAACGGCCAGCACGCCTTCTACCAGTTGCTGCACCAGGGCACCCGGATGGTGCCCGCCGACTTCATCGGCTTCAGCCAACCGCTGGACGACCTGCCCACCTTCGACGGCGCCGGCAGCATGCACGACTTGTTGATGAGCAACTTCTTCGCCCAGACCCAGGTGCTGGCGTTCGGCAAGACCGCCGAGGAAATCGCCGCCGAGGGCACCCCCGCCGACGTCGTGCCGCACAAGGTGATGCCCGGCAACCGGCCGTCGACCTCGATCCTGGCCGACCGGCTCACCCCGTCGGTGCTGGGCCAGTTGGTCGCGCTCTATGAACATCAGGTCTTCACCGAGGGCGTCGTCTGGGGCATCGACTCGTTCGACCAATGGGGGGTGGAGTTGGGCAAGACGCAGGCCAAGGCGTTGCTGCCGGTGCTAACCGCCGACGGCTCCCCCGTGCCGCAGTCCGACAGCTCAACCGATGCGCTGGTGCGCCGCTACCGCACCGCACGGGGACGCATCGGCTGACGTGCCCCTCGCGCCCCGCGTCGGCGACCGTAGTCGCCACTCGCATACGGCCCGGGGACGCTCAGCCGGACATCGAGCCGGACGTCGAGCGGGACATTGCGACGGGCCCAGCGCGCCACACCCGGCCCTCGGCGGCAAGGAACGCGCCATCGGCTACTTGAGCAGCCGCGACATGCGCCGGTCGGCCAGCACCTTGCCGCCGGTCTGACACCTCGGACAGTACTGGAACGACTTGTCCGCGAAGGAGACTTCTCGCACGGTGTCGCCGCATATCGGGCACGGCAGTCCGGTGCGCGCGTGCACCCGTAACCCGGAACGCTTCTCCCCCTTGAGCGTCGCCGCGCCCTGACCGACGGATCGGCTCACCGCGTCCGTCAGCACCGACGCCATCGCGTCGTGCAAAGCGGCGAGCTGTTCGCCCGACAACTTCCCCGCCGTGGCGAACGGCGAGATCTTGGCGACATGCAGTATTTCGTCGCTGTAGGCGTTGCCGATACCGGCGATAACCGTCTGGTCGGTGAGGACGGTCTTGATCCGGCCCGGATTGCCGGCCAGCAACCCGGCCAGGTCATCGGTGCTGACCTCGAGGGCGTCTGGGCCGAGGGCGGCGATCCCCGGCACCTGCCGGGGATCGTCGACCAGCCACACCGCCAGCCGCTTCTGCGTCCCGGCCTCCGTCAGGTCGAAGCCGGGCGCGTCGCCCGGGACCCCCAGGTGCACGCGCAGCGCGATCGGTCCCTTGCCCGGTCGCCGCGGCGCCGCGCCCAACCTGTCCGACCACCGCAGCCAGCCCGCCCGTGACAGGTGCGCGATCAGGAAGAGGTCCCCGGCGCGCAGGCCCAGATACTTGCCCCAGCGGCCGGCGCCGAGGATCGGTTGCCCGTGCAGCGCGTCGATCGGCGGATCGAACGTCTTCAACACGGACAGCGCGGCGACATCGACGCGACCTACCGTCAGGCCGGCGGCGTTGCGCCGCAGATGGTCGACCAGCGCCTCGACCTCGGGCAGTTCGGGCACTCGTTCAGTCTGCCGTTCTGAGCAAATAGGTGTCCATGATCCAGCCGTGCCGGGCCCGGGCTTCGGCGCGCAACTCCACGATCCGGGGCCCCACTTCGCCGACGGCGCCGGCCACCAGCAACTCGTCTTCGGTGCCCAGGTAGGCGCCCCACCAGATCCGGGTGCCGGCGGGACACATTTGAAAGGAGCAGTCGGCGTCGAGCAGCACGACGACGGATCGGCCGGCCGAACCGAACCCGCCGTGCGCGCGCAGCCGCCTGCCGGTGGTGATCAGCACCGGCTCGCCGACTTCGTTGAGCGGGATGCGGTGCCGGGCCGTCAGCGCCTGCACCGCGGTGATCCCCGGGATGACGTCGAAGGTGAACTCGACTTCGGCCGCGACGGCATCCAGGATGCGCAACGTGCTGTCGTACAGGGACGGGTCCCCCCAGGCGAGGAAGGCGCCCACACCGTCGTCACCGAGCTCCTCGGCGATGGCCGTCGACCAGATCCGGGTGCGCGCGGCGTGCCAGTCCGAAACCGCCCCGCGGTACTCGGGCTCCGTCGAGCGTTTCGGGTCGGGCAGCTCGACGAAGCGGTAACCCGGCTCACGGATGAACCTGGCGCAGATCTCCCGCCGCAGCGCCACCAGGTCGCCTTTCTGTTCGCCTTTGTCCATCGCGAAGAAGACCTGCGTGTCGTTGAGCGCCCCGATCGCCTGCATCGTCACGTAGTCGGGGTCCCCGGCGCCGATGCCGATGACGTGAATATGTCGGCCCAAAAGACTTCTCCTGACGCGTCGTGGCTTAGGCAAGATTGCCGAATCCAATCCTCAACCGCCTAGTCGGGAACCCCAAGTACCCGATACCATGGGTATTGACTACCTGTTGCGACCTCCCTATCCGTCGTCAAACACCGAAGGGAAAGGCAGTGATGACCGCCGCCGTGAAACCAGCTGGGCCGAGTCGCGAAGAGTTCTCCGAGCGCTTGCTGAAAGGTTCGGTCAAGAAGTCCTACGAACCCGTGGTCGACATCGACTGGGACGCGCCGTTGGACCCTGACAAGTTCTACCTGCCACCTCGACTGGTGTCCCTGTACGGCACGCCGATGTGGGACGAGATGACCCGCCGGCAACAGATCGAGCTGTCCCGCCACGAGCTGGTCAACTCGTTGTCGGCCGGCATCTGGTTCGAGAACGTGCTCAATCAGTCCTTGCTGCGGACCATCCTGCATGAGGACCCCACCAGCAGGTCGACGCACTACAAGCTGACCGAGCTGGGCGACGAGACCCGTCACATGGTGATGTTCGGCAAGGTCATCGAGCGCATCGGCGCCAAGCCCGTGCAGCCCCGGCGGTTGCACCGGATGATCGTCAACACCCTGCCGTTGGCCTTCCAGCGCGGCGCGACGCTGTGGGTGGCCGCGCTGATCGGCGAGGAGATCTTCGACTCGCTGCAACGGCAGATGATGGATGACCCGGAGCTGCAGCCGATCGTCCAGCGGCTGATGCGGATTCACGTCACCGAGGAAGCCCGCCATATCCAGTTCGCCCGCGACGGCGCGCGCAAGCGGGTCGCCGAGATGCCGCGCCTCAACCGATGGCTGGTCGCCAACATCAACGGGCTCGGCGGCTACTTCTTCAACTACCTGTTCAGCAATCCCGTTCCCTACGCTCGGACCGGCCTGGACGTCGAGCGGGCCCGGCACCTGGCGCTGACCAGCCCGCATCGCCGAGAGATGCAGGTCGCCGGATTCGCCCCGCTGGCGGCGTTTCTGACCCAAATCGGCTTGCTCGGGCCGATCGCGCGCCGGGGGTGGAAGCGCAGCAGGTTTCTGTGACGCCCGCCGAGGCCGTGCATGATCTCGTCGTCGTCGGTGCGGGTGCCCCCGGCCGGGCCGTCGCCGCCCAGCTGACGGCTGCCGGTGTCAGCGACGCCCTGGTCCTGGGCGACCTGGTCCTGGGCGATGTCGCCAGGTCGGTGTTCGACGACGACACCGACACCTGGACGCTGCGCAGCGTCACCGGCGAGACGTTGCGGGGCCGCGTCGTCGTGGCGGCCCACCGGCCGCCGGTCGTTCCTTGGACACCGGATCTGCCCGGGCGCGACGCCTTCCGCGGCGTGTCGTTTCCCGCGGCGAGGTGGGACCCGACTTTCGATGCCACCGGCAGGCGCATCGCCGTCGTCGGCGGCGACGCCGCGGCGGGCCACCACATCGCCCGGCTGACCCGGGCGGCCTCGGTCGTCGTCTTCGCCCACCCGCCCCGCCGGTTCATGCCCGAGTTGCCGCGACCGTCGACCCGGGTCGCACGCTGGCTGCGCCGCCGCATCCGGCCGGCGGCGGCCGGCGAACCGGCGCAGCCCGGGCCCCGGCCGGTGGTCCCGGCGATCAGCACCCTCACCCCGTCGGGCCTCCGCACCGTCGATGGCGTCGACCACTACGCCGACGCCATCGTCTATGGCACCGGGTTCGCAGTCGGCGATCGAACCCGCGCGCAGAACCTCGTCGGCGCAGGTGGCGTCACCATCGCGCAGGCCTGGCACGACGGTATGGAGCCCTATTTCGGGGTCGCCGTGCACGGCTTCCCCAACTACTTTTTCGTCGGCGGGCCCGACTTCGAAGCCCAGGCGCGCTACGTCGCCGACTGCATCAAACGCATGCGCGACGCCGCCGCCAGCCGCATCGAGGTGCGGCGCAGCAGCCAACAGGTGTTCAACGAACGGGTATGCCTGGGGCCGGCCCGGGCGAACCAGGTGTCGCGGGCGTTCGAGCTATCGTCGAGCACGCGCTCGGACCGGGAAATCTACGATGGCGCGGCCACCTTGACGATAGCCGGCGCCGACCATCCGGTGCGCGTCCGGTTGACCGGCCACCTAGATCCGATCGACGGCCATTACCACTGGCAGGGCATCGTTTTCGGGTCCCGGTCGCCGCGCGAGGCGCTGAAGCAGGCCCGAACGGCGACACTGACGGTGGGCGAACGCAGCGCAGCGGCGCGGATCGTCGAACAGACCCCGTGGGGCACCCACTCGGTCGCCGGGGTGGGAACCCCGCCGTATGCGCCGAGCAACGCCTGAGCGCGCCCTGGGCCAGCCACCTCGTGGTCACCTCAGCGTCGCCTGATCCAGACGCACGGGTCTTGACAGGCGAAGCGTGTCCTCGCCGGCCTGCCGCGGCCCCTCGCCGGGTCTTGGAACGTCGCCCAATTTCATTCGCGCACCACCTCACCTGGTTCCTTGTCCGGCCGCAGCCCACGCCAACTCGGTTGGCGCAGCCGGTCATCCGGTGTCCACTCGCTGTATCGAACCTCGCCCACCAGCAGCGGCTTGACGAATGTCACCCCCTTGGCGTCGCGCGCCGGGAGGCGGGTGTCGAACGGAGTCCGGTCGGTGTGCAGCGGCGCCAGCGTCTCCTTGAGGTTGGCCAGGTCGCGTT
>JAQTVU010000070.1 GCA_028706695.1 Mycobacterium sp. | reverse complement strand
CGTCGCGTCGGTGATCTCCTGGGTGTCGATCGTCATCATCGGCGTCTGGGTGGTCCTGCAGATCGCCGAGGTGCTGCGGTTTTCGGTGGGTGGGCTGGTGGCGCCGGCCACCGTGGTCGGCGCGGCGCTGGGTTTCGGCGCCCAGCAATTGGTCAAAGACCTCCTCTCCGGCTTCTTCATCCTTGCGGAGTAGTAGTACGGATTCGGGGATTTGGTGACGCTGACGATCATGGGCTCGAACAATGACGCCAGCGGCACCGTCGAGAACGTGACCCTGCGGGTGACCAAGCTGCGGTCCCCCGACGGCGAGGTGTTCACTGTCCCCAACGGTCAGATCGTCAAGTCGATCAACCAGTCCAAAGACTGGGCGCGCGCGGTGGTGGACATCCCGGTCTCGACCAACGCCGACCTGAACCGGGTCAATGAGGTGTTGCACCAGGAGTGCGACCGCGCGCTGAACAACCCGGTGCTGGGGGCGCTGCTGCTGGACGCGCCCACGGTGATGGGCGTGGAAAGCATCGCCGTCGACACCGTCACCTTGCGCCTGGTGGCGCGCACGCTGCCCGGCAAACAATTCGAGGCGGGCCGTCAGCTGCGCGTGCTGGTCATCCGGGCGCTGGCCCGTGCGGGCATCGTGACCTCCGCCGACGCGACCGTGGGCTTGGTCGAGGACCCCGCCGTTCCAGCCGCGCGGGCCGCCCTGGTCAATGCCGCGGCCGCCGACGAAGACCAGGAAGAACGCCAGGAATCGGCGCAGCAGCGGTGAAATTGACCCTGGACATCCTGGATAAACGCCACAAGGACGGGGATCGACACTGGCCGGGCTATCTGTTCGGCCGGGTCCGCACGTCGACCGTGGTGTTGATCGTGGCGTTTCTGGCGGCATGGTCGATCTACGACACCTACCGCCCGCCACCGGCCCCCCAGCCCGCGCCGCCGCAGTTCGTGCCGCCGGGCTTCGTGCCCGACCCCAACTACACCTGGGTGCCACGCAGCCAGGTGCAGCCGCCGCCGGTCGTCAGGTTCGGCCCGACCCCCACCACGACGGTGCCGGCCCCGGCCACCACCACGCCGCCCGTGACGACGACCACGACGACCGAGCCGCCGCCGTTCGTCCCGCCCCAGCTGCCGTGCCTGCTGCCGCCGCCGTTCTGTCCGCCCAGCACCACCCCGACCCCCCCGACCACATCGCCGCCGCCGGAACCGTCGCAACCCGGGCCCGGGCCGGCGCCCGCCGCGCCCCGACCGGCCCGTTGACTTCGCTCGCCAGCGAAATCGACGGCTACACTGGCGTGCCGTGATGATCACCCTGGACCATGTCAGCAAGAAATACAAAGCGTCGGCCCGCCCGGCGCTCGAGGACGTGAACGTCAAGATCGACAAGGGTGAGTTCGTCTTCCTGATCGGCCCGTCGGGCTCGGGCAAGTCGACCTTCATGCGGCTGTTGCTGGCCGCCGAGATGCCGACGGCGGGCGACGTGCGGGTTTCCAAATTCCACGTCAACAAACTGCCGGGTCGCCACATACCGCGACTACGCCAGGTGATCGGATGTGTCTTCCAGGACTTTCGTCTGCTGCAGCAAAAAACCGTGTTCGAGAACGTCGCCTTCGCGCTGGAAGTCATCGGTAAACGCGCCGACGCGATCAACCGGGTGGTGCCCGAGGTGCTGGAGACGGTGGGGCTGTCCGGGAAAGCCAACCGGTTGCCCCATGAACTCTCGGGCGGTGAGCAGCAGCGCGTCGCGATCGCCCGCGCGTTCGTCAACCGGCCGCTGCTGTTACTGGCCGACGAGCCCACCGGGAACCTCGACCCCGATACCAGCAACGACATCATGGACCTGCTCGAGCGGATCAACCGCACCGGGACGACGGTGGTGATGGCGACGCACGACCACCACATCGTCGACTCGATGCGGCTCCGAGTCGTCGAGCTGTCATTGGGCAGGCTGGTGCGCGACGAACAGCGCGGCGTCTATGGGATGGACCGCTAAGTGCGCTTCGGCTTCCTGCTCAACGAAGTCCTGACCGGTCTTCGTCGCAACGTCACCATGACGGCTGCGATGATCCTGACGACCGCGATTTCCATCGGCTTGTTCGGCGGAGGTCTGCTGGTGATCCGGTTGGCCGACAACTCACGGGCCATCTACCTCGACCGGGTGGAGACGCAAGTCTTCCTCACCGAGGACGTCTCCGCCAACGATCCGTCCTGCGGCGCCAACCCGTGCAAGGCGCTGCGGCAGAAGATCGAAGCGCGCGACGATGTCAAGTCGGTGCGCTTCCTGGACCGTCAAGACGCCTACGAGGATGCCATCCGGAAGTTTCCGCAGTACAAAGAAGTCGCCGGCAAGGATTCCTTCCCGGCGTCTTTCATCGTCAAGCTCAACAACCCCGAGCAGCACAAGGACTTCGACACGGCGATGCAGGGCCAGCCCGGGGTGCTGTCCGTGCTCAACCAAAAGGAGCTCATCGACCGCCTGTTCGCGGTCCTGGACGGCCTGAGCAATGTCGCGTTCGCCGTCGCCTTGGTGCAGGCCGTCGGGGCGATCCTGCTGATTGCCAACATGGTTCAGGTCGCCGCGTATACGCGGCGAACGGAAATCGGGATCATGCGACTGGTCGGCGCCAGCCGCTGGTACACCCAACTGCCGTTCCTGGTGGAGGCGATAGTCGCCGCCGCGGTCGGCGTGGCCATCGCGATCGCCGGCCTGATTGTGGAGCGCGCAACATTTTTGGACGACGCGCTCAACGAGTTTTACCAAGCGAACTTAGTCGCCCGCGTGGACTACGCTGACATCCTTTACATTTCGCCGTGGCTGTTTCTGCTCGGGGTCTCGATGGCCGGGTTGACGGCCTACGCGACGCTGCGGCTGTATGTAAGGCAGTAGCTGTGGCCAAAAATTCCGGGCGGGCCAAGGCGATCGGCGGCAAGCGTGGTAGCAAACAGATAGTCGCTACCAATCGCAAAGCGCGCCACAACTATTCGGTCGTCGAGACGTACGAGACCGGAGTCGCTTTAGTCGGAACCGAGGTGAAGAGTCTGCGGGAGGGACACGCCTCGCTGGCCGACGCTTTCGCAACCGTCGACGACGGCGAAGTGTGGCTGCAAAACGTGCACATTCCGGAGTACCAGCACGGTAGCTGGACCAACCACGACCCCCGCCGCAAGCGAAAGTTGTTGTTGCACAGGCGCCAGATCGACGCGCTGATCGGGAAAATCCGCGATGGTAACCTCACCCTAGTGCCTTTGTCACTGTATTTCTCCGAGGGCAAGGTCAAGGTCGAACTCGCGCTGGCGCGCGGCAAGCGGGCGCACGACAAGCGGCAAGACATGGCTCGTCGCGACGCGCAGCGTGAAGTTCTCCGAGAACTGGGGCGACGGGCGAAGGGGATGAACTGATCGGGGCAGCTTACGCCCAGGTGTCTGCAGTCACCTACGGCGTCAGTGATTTCGTGGGCGGTGTGGCCGCGCGCCGGGTAGCGGCGCTGCGGGTGATCCTGGTCGCCTACCCGCTGGAAACCGCGGTGCTGGCGGCGATGGCGATCGGCGAGGGTGGGACGATCAAGTTCGGCGCGATCTTTTGGGGCTGTCTGTACGGCATCTGCCAGGCGCTGGGCATGTGGGCGTTCTTCGCGGCGGTGGGTTCCGGGCCGATCTCGGTGGTTTCACCGTTGGCGGCGGTGCTGAACGCCGCCGTACCCGTGGCCGTCGGCGTGGTTTTGGGAGAGCGGCCGGGGCAGACGGCGTCGGTGGGTGTCGTATTGGCGATGCTGGCGGTGTTGCTGGTCAGCCGCGAGGCCACCGTGGAGGGCGCGACGCCGTACCGGTTCACGCCCAAGGTGGCTTGGCTCACCGTCGCAGCTGGGGGTGCCTTCGGACTGGACTTGGTGTTCCTGCACCAGGCACCCCACGAATGCGGGTTCTGGCCGCTGTTTTTCGCCCGTGCCGCCGCCAGCATCGTGGTGGTCATCCTGGCTGCGCTGAGCAAGAACCTGCGGCTGCCGCGCGGCCGGCCGCTGAAGTTGACGACGGCGGTGGCCGTGCTGGATATCATCGCCAACGTCACCATGCTGATGGCGTTACGCTCGTGGCTGCTGTCACTGGCCAGCATGTTGATTTCACTGTATCCGGCGGCGACGGTCGTGCTGGCGATGGTGGTGCTGCGCGAGCGGGTGACCCGCTTGCAGGGCGTCGGTATGGTCATGGCCATGGGTTCTGTGGCGATGATCGCCGGGAGCTAGTGTCCCGCGCCGGGCTTGATCGGCACCGAGTCGTTCCTGTCCGGAGTCGTCGCCCAGGCCGACGTCGACGTCTCTTGGCTTGAGCGGGGAACCGGGCGGCGCACTGCTGGAGCGGTTGCGTGCGGTGACCGCCGACCGTAGCAGGGTGCTGACGCGGCGTGTCCGATGACGACGGGAGCGCCGTGACCCGATGCCGTTGGCCCGTAGCATCCGGGTGGGCGCGACCATCATGCCGAGCTGGCCCGGATGTTGCTGACCCAGCGTCAACGCCGCCCGCGTCTACCGCCTGCGCGCGCTGAGCCCGCGCTAGTCGAGACGCGGCGCGCCGCGACGGCGTTCGGCAGCACCGACTCCGCCTTTGAGAAGTTCGTCGATCATCTTCTTGAACACCGGCAGCATCAGCCGGTCGACACCGGGGATCTTCAGCGTTGAACGCAGATGCCAGCTGACCTCGGTCTCCGCACCCGCTTCACGCAACTGGACCGTTCCGATGTGGTCCCGGGTCGGCGCGCCCGAGAGCATCTTGTACGCGAAGCGGGTGCGTCGCTCATACTCGATGATCTCCTCGACGAACGGGGGTCCGATCACCACCAGACGCCTGATAGCGCCGACCCCGTTGGGCGCGGGGGTTCCCTCGCGATCAAGCGTGCTGCGGCGGCATGCCCACAGGTAGTCCGCGATTCCGCGGTGGCTCGCTGACGCCGCCGGTGGAGGACCGCGCGGGCGGTCGACGACCTCGCCAGCCGGGAGCCGCCCCTGACGATTCGCCTCGATGCGGCGCGGTCCGTCAGGCTGGCCGCCGGGCGACCCATGAGCCCGGCCCGCGTCCGGAAGATCGCAATCGATGGCGACAAGGGCGTCGCCGAGCGCGCTTCGCAAAATATCTGAGTCTCCCGATCTGACCGCGGCGCGGCCGGGAACAAAACCCGGTTGCCGCCGGTTGGTAGAGGCGTAGCATGAGAAGTCCTGCCGAAAGTTGGCGGGAGATGTTCGAAGACATGGGGCTGAACGGTTTCGACTTCGCGCATCGAATCAAGGGAAGCGTGCCGGTGCAGGCAAGAGACCACCGTAAGCGTCGTTGCAACCATATAAGCGCCGATTCACATCAGCGCGACTACGCTCTCGCTGCCTAAGCGACAGCTAGTCCGTCAGACCGGGACCTCCCTCGGCCCGGACCCTGGCGTCAGCTAGAGGGATCCACCGGTGAGTCCGGTCGCGGGACTCATCGGGACACCAACAGCGACTGGGATCGTCATCCTGGCTTGTTCGCGTGACCAGGAGATCCGAGTAGAGGCCTAGCGAACTGCGCACGGAGAAGCCTTGAGGGAATGCCGTAGGACCCGGGTTCGATTCCCGGCAGCTCCACCACAAAACCGCAGCTCACAGCACCAAAATCATCGAGATAACCAAAATCGTCGAGATGGTGGTGCGGTGCTGTGAGAGGGGCCGCAAGACGCCGTTGACGCCCTCGTCGATCGCTACGATTGAGTCGCCGGCGAGCCGCTCGGCGCGCTCGCCGGTGAGTTTCCCGCCGGCCGACGCCGCGTGGCGCCAGAGCTTGGCCGGTCTGGCGTCGGCGGTTTCCCCGGGCGTGCAGGTTGGAAGATCGCGCCGATGACACTCGGCAGGTCGTCGCCCGCCTCGGCGAGTCGTCGTTGCACCTCGGGGACGCGCGGTTCGGCTTCCATACCGGCCAGACGATTCATCTCGTTTCATTACCGTTGTTGGTGAGTCGCTTTGAAATTCGGCCAGACGGCCGGCGCCGGTTGCAGCATCGCGATGTCTCAGGCTTGTGACCTCGACGACGAAGACCCGGACCCGGACTTCTGCCAGCCCGAAAGTTATGGACGAAGACGCCAGCTGACCCACAGCAATTGGACCGACAAACGGATGCCGCGGTCCCTCTCTTGTCCCTATCCCGCACGGACGGGGTGGATAAGCCACTGTTGCCAAAGCGCTCGGAGGCTAATTGGATAGTCACGTGGCGCCGGGGGTGTTAGGCACGGCACATCCCCTGGTCTGGACAAAAGACCGGACAGGAGAACTTCGGGATGGTCGCTACACAGTCGTCGCAACCTCTGGTCGCCCGGGGCTGGATTCAGGGCGTCGCGCTGGTGATGATCTTCGGTTTCCTGGTGATGGGCATCCTGGCCTACCGCACCTACACCGCGGCGATGCCGATGCCGGACAAGGTGGTCGACGAATCGGGCCAGTTGTTGTTCACCGGCGCGGACATCGCTCGCGGGCAGGAGCTCTACCAGGACCGCGGCCTGATGGAGTATGGATCGGTGCTGGGCCACGGCGCCTACCTGGGGCCCGACTACACGGCGGAGTACCTGCGGATGGCCACCGATGACGTGGCCGGTCAGCTGCGAGCGCAGGGGGTCGCCGACCCGCGCCATCGGGTGGTCACTGAATTCCGGACCAATCGCTACGACCCGGCCACCAAGACGCTGGTCTTCACCGATCAGCAGGCCGCTGCGTTGGACCGCATCCAGCGCCACTACGCGGCCTACTTCGGGGAGAACTCCACCAGATACGGACTGCTGCCGAAGATGATTACCGGCGGGGCGCAAATCCGCGACCTGACGGCGTTCTTCGCCTGGACGGCGTGGGCGGCGGCGGCCGAGCGCCCCGGCCACAACTACAGCTACACCAACAACTGGCCAGCCGAGCCGCGGGTGGACAACGGCCCGACCGCGCCGGTTATCGTCTGGTCGACGCTGTCGCTGATCGCGTTGCTGGGCGGCATCGGAATCATGTTCGCCATCTACGGCCGGTGGAGCCAAAAGGTCGGCTGGCACAGCGCCGAGGCGTCCACGCTGTCGTTTCGCCAACCCGGCGAGGTCAGCCTCACCCCGGCGCAACGGGCGACCATCTGGTTCTTCGCGATCGTCTCGGCGCTGTTTTTGGCCCAGACGCTGCTGGGCGCCGCTGCTGAGCATTACCGCGCCGACCTGTCGACATTCTTCGGCATCGATCTGGCCCGGGTGCTGCCCTACAACCTGGCCCGCACCTGGCACGTCCAGCTCTCGCTGTTTTGGACGGCGGCAGCCTTTCTGGCCGGCGGCATCTTCCTGGTGCCCTTCATCGCCCGCCGCGAGCCGCGGCGTCAGGGCCTGCTGGCATATGTGCTGCTGGGCGCGGTCGCGGTGGTGGTGTTCGGCTCGCTGATCTGCGAAGCGCTTTCCATCTACGGGCTGCTCCCGCACGGCTCGCTGTTGTCTCAGCAGTGGGAGTATCTCGACCTACCGCGGCTGTGGCAGATCTTGCTGGTCGTCGGCCTGTTCGTGTGGATTGCGATCATTTGGCGCGGCATGCGCGCCCGGCTCAACGGCGAGTCGAAGATGAACATGCCGTGGTTGTTCTTCTTCTCCGGGCTGGCGATCCCGGCCTTCTACGCCGTCGGGCTGCTGGCCAGCAGCGGTACCCATTACACCGTCGCCGAGTTCTGGCGGTTTTGGGTGGTGCACCTGTGGGTGGAGGACTTCCTCGAACTGTTCACCACCGTGATGGTGGCCTACATGTTCGTCCTGCTCGGTGTCGTTGGGGAGCGCATCGCGTTGGGCGTGATCTTTCTTGACGTGATCCTGTACTCCGCCGGCGGTGTCATCGGGACCATGCACCACCTCTACTTCTCCGGCACCCCGGTGGAGCACATGGCGCTGGGCGCGTTCTTCTCGGCCGGCGAGGTGATTCCGTTGACCTTCCTGACCGTTGAGGCCTGGGCCTTCTTGCAGCTGGGCTCGCGGCGGCAGTCCGGGGATTCTCAGCCGTTTCCGCATCGTTGGGCGGTGATGTTCCTCGTCGCGGTGGGATTCTGGAACTTCCTGGGCGCCGGCATCTTCGGTTTCCTGATCAACCTGCCGATCGTGTCCTACTACGAGATCGGCACCGCGCTGACGGCCAACCATGCCCACGCGGCGATGATGGGCGTCTACGGCATGCTCGCGGTCGGCTTGGCGATGTTCGCCTTCCGCTATGTGATCCCGGCCGACAAGTGGCCCGAGAAGTGGGCG
>JAQTVU010000069.1 GCA_028706695.1 Mycobacterium sp. | reverse complement strand
ACGTCGGACATGACGTCCTTGCCGAAGGGCTTGACGTTGGCCAGATGCGGCACCCTCGACCCGATCCGGCTGAAGTCCTCCAGCGACAGCGCGACGTCGGCCTCGTGGGCGATGGCCAGCAGGTGCAACACAGCGTTGGTCGAGCCGCCAAACGCCATCACCACCGCGATCGCGTTGTCGAACGCCTCCTTGGTGAGGATGTCGCGGGCGGTGATGCCGCGCCGGAGCAGTTCGACGACGGCCTGGCCACTGCGGCGGGCGAACCCGTCGCGGCGCCGGTCGGTGGCCGGCGGCGCCGCGCTGCCGGGCAGCGACATGCCCAGCGCCTCGGCGGCGCTGGCCATCGTGTTGGCGGTGTACATCCCGCCGCAGGCGCCCTCGCCGGGGCAGATCGCCCGTTCGATGGCGTCGACGTCCTCGCGGGGCATCAGCCCGCGCGCGCAGGCGCCGACGGCCTCGAACGCGTCGATGACGGTGACCTCGCGCTCGTTACCGTCGGAAAGCTTGGCCACCCCCGGCAGGATCGTGCCCGCGTAGAGGAACACCGCCGCCAGATCCAGCCGCGCGGCGGCCATCAGCATCCCGGGCAGCGACTTATCGCAACCGGCCAGCAGCACCGATCCGTCCAGCCGCTCGGCCAGCATCACCGTTTCGACGCTGTCAGCGATCAGTTCGCGGGACGGCAGCGAGAAATGCATGCCCTCGTGGCCCATCGAGATGCCGTCGGACACCGAGATGGTCCCGAACTCCAGGGGGTAGCCGCCGGCCGCGAACACTCCTTCCTTGACCGCCTGCGCGAGCCGGTCCAGGGAGAGGTTGCAGGGAGTGATCTCATTCCAGGACGACGCGACCCCGATCTGCGGCTTGGCGAAGTCGTCGTCCCCCATGCCCACCGCCCGCAACATGCCGCGGGCGGCGGCCTTCTCCAGCCCGTCGGTGACGTCCCGGCTGCGCGGTTTGATGTCGGCTGCGGGGCTCGAATCGATTGTGCTGGCCATCGTGCAAGTATGCGGTAACGCGGAGCGCCGCAAATGTGCGGGTCATACCCCAGTGGGGTATGAGGTACAGTTGGGCGAGGGCCTGGCCCCACGTCAGGCGCCACGGCAAGGGTAAGAGAAGGATGACGACGGCACACGGATACTCGCAGCAAAAAGACGACTACGCCAAGCGGTTGCGGCGCATCGAGGGCCAGGTGCGGGGCATCGCCCGCATGATCGAAGACGACAAATACTGCATCGACGTTCTCACCCAGATCAGCGCGGTCAACAGCGCCCTGCGCTCGGTAGCGCTGAACCTGCTTGACGAGCACCTGAGCCATTGCGTCAGCCGAGCCCTGGCCGAAGGCGGCAGCGACGCCGACGAAAAGATCGCCGAAGCCTCGGCCGCGATCGCGCGCCTGGTTCGTTCCTGATTCGTGGCCGTTTTGCGACCCGAACTCCGGTGAGACTGTTGCCGTGGTGCGTACGGTAGATACAGCGCGACCCGACGAGCAGAGTTGCCTAAACCGATTGCGCATCGCCATGACAGCACAGATCGCCGCCGCACCCGCCCGAACGTGGACTCCCCGGATCGCCGCGCAACTGGCCGTATTGGCCGCGGCGGCGTTCACCTACGTCACCGCCGAGATCCTGCCCGTGGGGGCGCTGCCGGCGATCGCGCGCAACCTGCACGTCAGCCTGGTCCTGGTGGGCACCCTGCTGTCCTGGTACGCCCTGGTGGCCGCCCTCACGACGGTTCCGTTGGTGCGCTGGACCGCGCACTGGCCGCGCCGGCGCGCGCTGCTGCTCAGCCTGTGCTGCCTGACCGCCTCGCAGGTGATCTCCGCCCTGGCCCCCGATTTTGCGGTGCTGGCCGCCGGACGGGTGCTGTGCGCGATTACGCACGGCCTGCTGTGGTCGGTCATCGCCCCGATCGCGACCCGGCTGGTGCCGCCGAGCCACGCCGGCCGCGCCACCACGTCGATCTACCTCGGAACCAGCCTGGCGCTGGTTGTCGGCAGCCCGCTGACGGCGGCCATGAGCCTGATGTGGGGCTGGCGCCTGGCGGTGGTGTGCATCGCCGTCGCCGCGGCCATCGTCACGCTGGCCGCCCGATTGATGTTGCCCGAGCTGGTGCTCAGCGAAGATCAGCTCGCGCACGTGGGCCCGCGGTCACGCCATCACCGCAACGGCCGGCTGATCGCCGTGAGCGTGCTCGCGATGATCGCGGTGACCGGTCACTTCGTCTCCTACACATTCATCGTGGTGATCATCCGCAACGTCGTCGGCGTGCGCGGACCGGCCCTGGCCTGGCTGCTGGCCGCCTACGGATTCGCCGGGCTGCTGTCGATCCCGCTGGTGGCGCGGCCGCTGGACCGGCGGCCCAGGTGCGCCGTCATCGTCTGCATGGCAGGTCTGACGGGCTCGTTCGCGGTGCTGACCGCGCTGGCGTTCGGTGGCCGGGCCACCGCGGTCACGGCGCTGATCGGCACCGCGGCGATCGTGCTCTGGGGCGCCTTGGCCACCGCCGTGTCGCCGATTATGCAGTCCGCCGCGATGCGCAACGGCGCCGACGACCCCGACGGGGCGTCCGGGCTCTACGTGACGGCGTTCCAGGTGGGCATCATGGCCGGCTCGCTGGTGGGCGGGCTGTTGTACGAGCACAGCGTTGCGCTGATGCTGACCGCCTCGGCGGGCCTGATGGGCCTCGCGCTCGCCGGCGTGACCGCGAACACGCACTTGCTGGACCCGGGCCCAGACCGGGCTCCTCACGTTGCCCCGGCACGCTCACGAGATTCATAGCTGCGCCGCTCGGCGCCGTATTTCGGTGCCCGCGCGGCGCTTTGGCCGTCGCGGGCGGGTTAGCCGCGGGTTAGCCGGCCGTCGCGCTGTGCCACACTGTCAAGCAGAAGCGACCGGAGGGATGCATATGGCGGGCTGGACGAGGGGAGGCCTGTTCGCGGCCTTGACCACGGCCGGAACGGGCTTGGCGCTGGTGTTGAGCGCCGGCCCCGCGCTTGGCGACCCCGACCCCGGCCCGGGCGACCCGGGATGGGTCGCCGCGCCCGTCGACCCGTCGGCGCCACAGGCCGGGATGTCACAGCCCGGCCCGCCGCAGCCCGGGGACCCGATGGCGCCGGCCTCGGCGGCACGACAGGCGGCGGGACCGGTGGTCGGCCAGAACGAGGCTCCGTTCACCGGCGAGGCGCCGTTCGGGCCGCCGAGATTCGTGCCGGCCACCGGCTCGACGGTCGGCGTGGCCCAGCCGATCATCATCAATTTCCCGGGTCGTGTCGATGACGCCGGCGCCGCCGAGAACGCCGTGCACATCTGGTCGGTGCCGCCGGTTTCGGGCAAGTTCTACTGGATGACACCGACGCAGCTACGCTGGCGTCCGTTCAGTTTCTGGCCGCCCAACACCGTGGTCAACATCGACGCCGGCGGCACCATGTCGAGCTTCCGCACCGGGGACACGCTGGTGGCCACCGCCGACGACGCCACGCATCAGCTGACCGTCGCCCGCAACGGCGTGGTGGAGAAGACGTTCCCGATGTCGATGGGCATGGCGGCCGGGGGCCACCAAACCGCCAACGGCACCTACTACGTGCAAGAGAAGATGCCCTCGGTGGTGATGGATTCCTCGACGTACGGCGTTCCGGTGAACTCCGCCTACGGCTACAAGGTGACGGTGACCGACGCCGTCCGGTTCGACAACAGCGGCAACTTCGTGCACAGCGCGCCGTGGTCGGTGGGCGACCAGGGCAAGCGGGACGTCACCCACGGCTGTATCAACCTCAGCGCCGCCAACGCGAAGTGGTTCTACGACAACTTCGGTCCGGGCGACCCCATCGTCGTGAAGAACTCCGTCGGCACCTATACGAAGAACGACGGCTCCAACGACTGGCAGAACTAGCCCCCGCGCGGGCTCAGCTCCAGATCCGGACCCTGAGGTCGGGCTCGAGAAACAATGCGTCGCCCTCGGCGACGCCGAAGGCCTCGTAGAACGAGTCGATGTTGCGAACGACACCGTTGCAGCGGAATTCCGGCGGCGAGTGCGGATCGATCGCCAGGCGCCGGACCGTCTCGGCGTCACGTGACTTGGTCCGCCACACCTGAGCCCAGCCGTAGAACACCCGCTGCACACCGGTCAGCCCGTCGATGACGGGAGCGGGCCGACCGTTCAGCGAAAGCTGGTAGGCGAGCAGGGCGATGGAAAGCCCGCCCAGGTCGCCGATGTTCTCGCCGACGGTGAATGCCCCGTTCACGTGGTAGCCGCCGCCTTCCAGCGCCCGCGGTGTGTAGGCGTCGTACTGCTCGATCAGCGCCTTGGTCCGGGCGGCGAACTCGGTGCGGTCCTCGTCGGTCCACCAGTCGACCAGGTTGCCGTCGCCGTCGTACTTGGCGCCCTGATCGTCGAAGCCGTGCCCGATCTCGTGCCCGATGACCGCTCCGATCCCGCCGTAGTTGGCCGCGTCGTCGGCCCGGGGATCGAAGAACGGCGGCTGCAGAATCGCTGCGGGAAAGACGATTTCGTTCATACCCGGGTTGTAGTAGGCGTTGACGGTCTGCGGCGTCATGAACCACTCGTCACGGTCCACTGGGCCGCCGAGCTTGGCCAGCTCGCGGTCGTGGTTGACCGCATACCCGCGCTGGCAGTTGCCGTACAGGTCGTCGCGGTCGATCACGAGCTTGGAGTAGTCCCGCCACTTCGGCGGGTAGCCGACCTTGGCGGTGAACTTGCCCAGCTTGGTCAGCGCGCGCTCGCGGGTCTGCGGCGTCATCCATTCCAGTTCCGCGATGGACAGCCGGTAAGCCGCCCGCAGGTTGTCCACCAGCGCGTCGATGCGGGCTTTGGCGTCCGGGGGGAAATGCCGCTGCACATAAAGCTTCCCGACGGCGTCACCCAGCACGGTCTCGACCAGCGACACGCCCTGCTTCCAGCGGTCACGGATCTGTTCGGCGCCGGTCAGCAACCGGCCGTAGAACTCGAAGTCCGCGGCGACGAGGTCTTCGGTCAGCCACGGCGCCCGGGCGCGGATCAACCGCCAACGCGCCCAGCGCTTCCAGTCCTCGAAGTCTTCGCTGCCCCACAGCGCCGCGAATGCGGTGAGGTAATCGGGTTGGCGCACAACGACTTCGGCCATCGCATCCGGGGTGCCGCCCAGCGCGCTCACCCAGGCCGCCCAGTCGAAGCCCGCGGCGTCGCCCTGCAGGTCCGCGAAGGTGCGCAGGTTGTAGGCGAGGTCGGCGTCGCGGCGTTTGACCACATCCCAATGTGCGGCAGCCAGTTTGGTTTCCAGCGCCACGATGCGGGCCGCGGTCTGCGCGTGATCGTCGGGGCTCCCGCCGAACACCAGGCCGAACATCTTCGCGATATGTCCGGGGTAGGCCGCCAACACCCCGGCGTGCTGCTCGGCGCGGAAATACGACTCGTCGGGCAACCCGATACCGGACTGGGTGAAGTGCACCAGGTAGCGGGCCGAGTTCTTGGCGTCGGTGTCCACATACATCGCCACGCCGCCGCCCACTCCGGTGCGTTGCAAGGCGCCCACGGCCGCGGACAATGACGCCGGGTCGGCGGTGTCGTCGATGAGGGCCAGCTCGTCGTGCAGCGGCTGCAGGCCCCGCCGCTGGACGGCCTGTTCGTCCATGAAGCTGGCGTACAGGTCGCCGATCCGCTGCTGGTCGGTACCGTCGCGCGCATCGCCGCCGCTTGCCTCGATGATCAGGTCGCGGACGTGTTCCTCGGCGCGGTCGAACAGCCGACGGAAGGCGCCGTCGGTCGCCCGGTCTGCCGGGATGGCGTATTCGGCCAGCCAACGGCCGTTGACATGACCGAACAGGTCGTCTTGGGGACGGGCGGTCGGATCCACATAGCTTAGGTCGATGCCCGAGCGGATGGCCTCAACAGTCACCCTGCCATCCTTCCATCTGTTTTCGGGTGCGACGATCCCGCCATGCCCGACGCCGAGCTGCCCGAGCCACCGACCCGGAAAGAACCGGCCGACGCCGGCGCCGCGAGCGGGCGGGTCTGCACGCACTATGGCATCGCGTCGGCCGGTCTCGGCGTGCTGTCGATGGCCGCCGTGGTGCTCGGTATGTTCATCTGGTCGGCGCACCGCGACGCGGTGGCCGAACGGACGTATTCGACCCGCGTCATGCAGACCGCCGCCGACTGGACCGGTGTGCTGATCAACATGAACGCCGGCAACGTCGACTCCAGCCTGCGGCGGCTGCACGAAGAGACGGTCGGCGAACTCAACGCCGACTTCGACGCGGCCGTGCAGCCCTACCGCCAGGTCGTGGAGAAGCTGCAGGCGCAAAGCGCCGGGCGGATCGAGGCGGTGGCCATCGACACCGTGCACCGCGACCTGGACAGCCAGCCCGGCGTCTCGCGGCCGGTGGTGACCACGAAGCTGCCGCCGTTCGCCAGCAGAACGGACTCGGTGATGGTGCTGGCGACGTCGGTCAGCTCGAACGCCGGGGCCAAGCCCCAGACGGTGCACTGGAGCTTGCGGCTGGACGTGTCCGATGTCGACGGCAAACCGATGGTCTCGGGGCTGGAGTCGGTCCGATGAGAAACATCTGGCGGCTGTTGGCGTTCGACATCGCGGCCCCGCTGGCCGCGATCGCGGCGCTGCTGGCGATCGGGGTCGTCCTCGACTGGCCGACGTGGTGGGTGTCGGGCTGCTCGGTGCTGACGCTGCTGGTGGTCGAGGGTATGGCGGTCGACTTCTGGCTGCTACGCCGCGATTCGGTCAGCGTCGGCACCGACGACGACGCGCCGGGGCTGCGGCTGGCCGTCGTCTTCCTGTGCACGGCCGCGCTGGTGGCGGCGGTGCTGACCGGGTACACGCACTGGACGAGGTCGGATCGTGACTTCGACAGCGACTCCCGCGAGGTGGTGAGGGTCGCTACGGCGATGGCCGAGGCGATGGCCTCGTTCGCCCCGGGCGCGACCGGCTCCGTCGAGCGGGCGGTGACGATGATGGTGCCGGACCGGGCGGGCGCGTTCAAGGAGCAGTACGCGAAGTCCAGCGCCGACCTGGCCCGGCACAACATCACCGCGCGGGCCGCCACGCTGGCGGCCGGAGTGGAAGCCATCGGGCCGGCCGCGGCCAGCGTGGCGGTGATCCTGCGGGTCACGCAGGACGTCCTCGGTCAGCCGCCCACCCGAGCCGCGCCCGCGCTGCGGGTGGAGCTCATCAAGCGCGGCGGCGCCTGGCTGGTGTCCGACGTGATGCCGCTGCGGTGACCGCTCAGTTGCCGTCGGCCGGCCGCGCGGACTTCACCTTGACGAACCGATCCGACAACCGGCGCATCCGGATCATCAGTGCCGCCGTCGGGCTGGTGCTGCCGTCGAGGAAGGCGGCCAGATCCTCGGCGCCCACCCCGATGCGGGAGGCGAATTCCTGCTCGCCCAGGCCCGACCGGTCGATCAGCAGCCGCACGTGGCGGGCGACCTCGGCCCGTTCGTTGGCCTCCAGATGGGCGCGGGCGCGCTCCAGCACCTCCCACAGTGCCTCGGAGATGCCGTAGGGCCGCGCACCGTCGAGGACCTCTTCCACCTGGCGGGCCGTCCGGCCGTACGGATCGCGTTTGAGCGCGGCGACGATGCGCCGCCAGGTGGCGATGTCGCCGCCCTGCAGCGCCGCGCGGATCGCGGCGGTTGTCCAGAATTCCACCGGCTGATCGGGGTCGGGAAACGATTCACCGCCGGGACCGCGTCGTTCAGCGGCGGGCGGCTGCGGTGCGGGGCGGCGCTCGGATGCCAACGTCACCTCGCCTCCTCCAGCATCGCCACGGCCACCGACAGGCAGCGCCGCCTGACATTCTCCCAGTCCGCGTCCCAGTCCGCCCCGGCGCCCGGTTCGGACAGCCGCTGATCAGCGGCGTCGCAAGGGTCCGGGTCCGCAAGCCGGCGGACCAACTGGCTGGCGATCCACCGCCGCCTGGACGACCCGCACCAGTAATACCTGTCCATTCCGGCCAGCACGCGTGCGGCCGTCTCGGGTTCCACCGCCGCAACCATGTCTGCGAATTCAGCGTAATCACGCCGCCGGTTACGACACATGATCAGGTAGGCCTTGAGGCGCAGCGCTTCGGCGCCGGTCGGGATCAGCAACCGGTCGCCGGTCGGCAATTGCACATGGGTGGTCTCCACCGGGCTGCGCCGCTGATACTTCGACCGGTCGTCGCTGTCGGTGCGGGTTTGCAGCGCCTCGAGGGCCACCGACAGCCGGCCCCGCCAGAGCGTGACCGGATGGACCGGCCGGTCGCTCCCGGAAATCACGCGGGCGACGCCGGTGCGGGACGTCATCAGACCG
>JAQTVU010000068.1 GCA_028706695.1 Mycobacterium sp. | reverse complement strand
GTTGATGGACCTGGGCTGCGACGAGGACAAGCTTCTTGGCAAGTACCCGACGAAGTACACCTACGACGCAAAGGCGCACGAGCAGTACAAGCTCATCGTGCGCGACTACGCCCGGATGGAGGCGGAGAAGGACGGTCGCCAGTACGGCAGCCTCCTCGACAGCCTGGCGCGGTTGAATGCGCCGACGCGGGTAGAGCCGCGCTGGGCCGAGATGATGAAGATGCTCTCGGTAACGCTCGAGCTCGGTGAGTACACCGCGATCGCCGGTTCGGCCATCTTGGCGGACACCACCCGCTCGCCGGAGCTGCGCAACGGTTACCTCAACCAGGTTGAGGACGAGGTTCGCCACACCATTCAAACTCACTACTTGGCCAAGTACTTCGCCGGTCAGTACTACGACCCGGCCGGGTTCACCGACATGCGGAAGAACCGGTACATCAGCCCGCTGTACCAGGCTGGTGCTCAGGGATTCGGCGAGAGCTTTGCCGCTGGCGACCCGGTGTACTGCTCGCTGAACCTGCAGCTCGTGGGTGAGGCATGCTTCACCAACCCGATGATCGTGGCGGTCACCGAGTGGGGCGCTGCCAACGGCGACGAGATCACCCCGACGATCTACCTCTCGGTCCAGTCCGACGAGTTGCGTCACATGGCCAACGGATACCAGACCGTGGTGTCGCTGGCTCACGACGACAACAACAGGAAGTACATGCAGCAGGACCTGGAGGATGCGTTCTGGCTGCAGCACCGGTTCATCTCGCCGGTCGTCGGACTTGGCTTCGAGTACGGCTCGGTGAACAAGCTTGAGCCGTGGGCCAAGGTGTGGGACCGCTGGGTCTATGAAGACTGGGGCGGCATTTGGATGGGCCGGATGGAGAAGTTCGGTCTGAACTCGCCGTCCAACCTCGGTGAAGCCAAGCGGCAGGCATACTGGGGCCACCACGCCGTCTTCGCTGTGGGCTACGCGATATGGCCGCTGATGGGCTTCCGGATGGATCCGCCCAACGCGCGCGACATGGACTGGCACGAAGATAACTACCCAGGATGGCACAACAAGATCGGCACCATGTGGGACTCCTGGCGTGAGATGGGTCTGGCTGACCCTTCGAGCCACAAGTTGCCCGGACAGGTACTCAGCGACAGCGGCAAGAACGTGTACTTCTGCCGGGTCTGCCAGGTGCCGTGCGTGCTGCCCACCCTTGAGGAGGGTATTAAGGAAACCCGTATCCTCGAGTACAACGGCCACAAGCACGCGCTGTGCTCGAAGTCGTGCGAGCGGATGTACCTGCGGGAGCCGGAACGCTTCAAGGGCCAAAACCTCTTCGAGAAGTTCGACGGTTGGAACATCGCCGACGTGGTGCTGGCGGCAGGAGCGGTGCGTTCCGATGGCAAGACGCTGGTTGCGCAGCCGCACCTCAACAGTGACCGGATGTGGACGATCGACGATCTACGGGCCTGCAACGCCGTGATCCGTGACCCGCTCACAGCCGGTAAGTGGCTGGAAACAGTGTAACGAGATCGCAGTAGGGTCGGCCTGCCCTGTTCTTGGGGCAGGCCGCTCACATGCGGGAGGCGTAATCATCTCATCGGAACAGCTGCGCCAATGTCTCCCGCGCAAACCCAGCGTCAATGAAACTAGTTAGTGAGGACAAATGACAACTACCGAGTCAGCAGGCACCGAACATCTGCGTAACCCGCGGCCATTTCTGAACCCTGCTTACGACATAGACCGGACGCCGCTCGATACTCAACGGACCAACCAGTACTACGCGACCCCGTTCCGTAAGCGGATTTCCGAATACGAAATGTTGATGCTCTATGCACAGCCCGGTCCGGACTGGATTCCCGGCGGCCTGAACACGGGCGGCTTCTGCAACAACTACTCCGGCGGCCGCCAGATGTGGGAGAACTACGGCACCGAGGCCAAAACCATTGACTGGTTCGCGTTTCGCGATCCCAACGCGCGCAACACGCCGGAATTCGCGCTGCAGAAGGCGCAGGAGAACGAGGCCGCCATCAATACTATGACGGCCTACGCTGACCAAGGCATGTACAAGGACATGGACGAGGAATGGGCGTTGGAGATCCTTCCCACCTATTTCGGCGCGTTGGCCCATGACCAGTACGGTGTTTTCGGTTCGCTGCTTGCGCCGGCGCGTGACGTGCTCTCCGACGTGCTGCGCGGCGCCGTCATCCTCTGCGCCTTCGACCACCTGGACAACGCCGAGACGATTCAAGCCGAAAAGGTGTTCTTGTCCAAGAATATCCAAGGCTTCGAAGCAGACGTGGCGCCGGCCAAGCAGTGCTGGATGTCGGATCCGGTATATGGCAAGGATCGCGCTGTCGTCGAACGGCTGTGGGGCGACACGTGGGACAACATCGAGGTGCCTTTCGCGCTTTTGATGATCCACGAGCCGTTGTTCGGCCGGTTCAGCCGCCAACAATTCTTCCACCGACTCGCACCGCTGCACGGCGACCAGCTAACGCCGGCGATGCTGTGGAGCAACATCGTCGCAATTGAGATGGACGGCAAATGGGCCATGGAGTTGTTCGGTCGCTGCTTGGGCCAGGATCCGAAGTATGGTGACTACAACCGTAAGCTGATGCGGCTCTGGGCCCGTGACTGGTTGGCCGAGTCGGTGGCCGCGATGCGCGATTTCGCCCCCATGTTCGGCCGTACCCATGTATTGCACGCGGCGGGCGGCCAGGGTGCCGCTGAGGACGCCGCGTACGCCGTCATCAGCGATTGGGCACGCAGGTATGCGCCGCTCTTCGGGTTGGAAGTGGACGTCGACGATCTCGTCAAAACCGTTCGCTCAGGGTATCGGTCCACGAAGTGACCAGCGGCCGCCCGACTTCGGGCGGCACCTGGACTACCAATCAATTCTCTTCTCCGGAGGTAAAAAGCATGGCATCGACAACTGCGGGCAAGCACAAAGGTGCCCAAACATATACGTCTGCGGAACGCGCCGCAAAGCAGAGAGACCCACAAGGGCTGCAGGAC
Source organism: Mycobacterium sp. (assembly GCA_028706695.1). GTDB lineage: Bacteria > Actinomycetota > Actinomycetes > Mycobacteriales > Mycobacteriaceae > Mycobacterium. Next base: position 5,367 of record JAQTVU010000068.1, on the reverse strand, counting down.
AGGATGATCGGGTCCGGCGCCGATAAGCCGGTGGTCGCGTCCGATCGCGTGGTGCTGGCCCTGATGAAGACCTTCGAAACGACGGTCGTCGTTGAGGAGCTCTTGGAGGAATACGCCGATGTCGACACGTTCATCGTGGAAGACGTAGGCCCGTACTATCGGCTCGAGAACTCGGGCAGCATCGAGATCGACACGGAAGTAATGGAGCCGCTGATCGGCCACCACTACGACGTATTCGATCTGATGGTCAATGTGTCCACCACGGTCGGCCGCGCCTACAACGATGGAAACACGTTCATCATCACCACGGAGCTGATGGGTCTGGACAAACCGCTGCCACGGTACCGCGACGATGGATCCGCTCACGTTGCAAAGCCACAGTGACGCGATGCAGCAGTGAATTTGCGTCACGTTAGAGAATCCGGCGTGCAGCTGTGATTGGCGCGCCGGCCGCCGGGAGGGGTGAGGGAGCCACCGGCTCCCCCACCGCTGTTGCCTCCGGCGGTACAGAGAGGGGTCGCTCGTGGACGGTATTGAACGCATCGTTCTCGAAGACGGAGACTATCTCGTGGTCGTGGTTGAAGACGAGCCATTTTGGGTGTGGACGATATATTGCGGCGACGACGAGGTATATAGCGGATGTTCTATTTCCGAACAATCGGCATGTTCGTCGTCCATGGCCATATTTCGCTACCTGCGAGGTAGGTTGTGACTATATTGCCGGCTAGCGAAGGGCTCGCGCGGAGGGAGAGGCTACGGGAGATTACCCATGAGTTATAACGTAAGACTGTTTTTCAACGATGACCACGAAGTCGAGATCACCTGCGAGGCCGATGAAGATATCATCACGGCGGCGTTGCGTCAGGGGCTGATTTTGATGAGCGAATGCCGGGAGGGAGTGTGCGCTACCTGCAGATGCTTCCTCGCGGACGGCGAATACGGCGCCTTGTTGCCCCATTCCGTGTATGCGCTGACACCCAGCGACGAGGAAGAGGGATACGTATTGGGCTGCCGGCTTCGTCCGACCTCGGATCTGGAGCTGGAGTTCGATTACCCGTTCACCATGGTGCAGCAGTACGTGAACACCGAGCGGCGAGGCAGGCTTTTAGAGGTCGCGATGGTGTCGGACACGGTGGCGAGGCTCGTGGTTCAGACGATGGGTGCCCAAGACGTGCTGCGCTACCTACCCGGGCAGTTCGTTCGGCTGACGCTGGAAAATGGTGTGAGCCGGGACTTTTCGATGGCCAACGTGTGTGACGACTCGAGGCAGTTGGAGTTCTTCATTCGGGTGTATCCAGATGGGAAGTTCTCGAGTTACATCAGTCGTAACGCGTGTGTGGGCGAAGCCATTAACGTGCACGGGCCCTTAGGGTCGTTCATCCTTCGCGACAATGGCAACATTCCCGTGTTCATTGTCGGCGGCACTGGTCTGGCACCGGTGCTGGCGATGCTCCGCGAGATGGCTGCCAACCAGTCTGATCGGCATGCGGTGTTGATATTCGGCAACACCAATGTCGGTGACGTGTTCGGTGTGCAGGAACTCGAGAGGCTGGGTAAGCAACTGCCCAACCTCAAGGTGCTTTATGGCGTGATCAATCCGGACGAATCGTGGACCGGCGAGGTCGGCACCGCTACAGCAGTCGCCGAAAGATTCATTTCGTCGACTGATCGGTCGCAGTTCGAGTACTATTATTGCGGCCCGCCGAAAATGATCGAAGCAACAACGCAAATGCTCGAAGCGGCGGGGGTGGCGCGCGAATTGCGTCACCACGAAGACTTCATACCCAGCAAATTGGAGGAAGAGGTTAGCAATGGCTGAAGTAAAATCAACCGGGCGGAGGCGCGCGCGGGCTGAGGCGGTGCCGGAGGGCGCTGCTTGGCGGACGGAACCGTCTCCGTACGGTGACACCGAGCTGCGCAACCATTGGGCGGACTTGGCCGAGAGGCTCTCCGACTTGGACGAGGCGGTGCAGGTGCTCGTCAAGTGGCGGGCCGACCACTGGAATTTCTACGACCAGGACGCGCTTTGGATTGAGAGCCGCCTGGAAAAGCGCGTCGCGCTCCTGAAAATGGCGGCGCTGTCGGACGAGGAGTTTCGCACGCGGACGCTGTTCGGCGAGGACGCAGCCTCAGTGTGCGCCGACGCGCTCAAGCGGGCGACGGCCGCTGGCTCGGATTTCAGGGAGATTGAACGCGTCAACGACGAGTTCCGCAAAAAGTACAAGCCCCCGATCATGGCGACGAACCTTTTTATGCCGACCGAGCGAAAACTCGCCGAGCTGCTGCAGAAGAATCGCGTGATCGGCTTTAATGTGATGTCGGAAGAGGAGCTCCGCGCGTTGCGCGGTGTCACAGTCCATTCGGGTTAGTCGACGAACTTCAAGTCGGCAATCGATTTGGTATCTCGATTGGTTTAGCCTCGGCGGGTTTTCGCAATAGCGCAAACCCGCCGAGGCTAAACGCGTTAATCCAAGCCTACGGTAAGCGCTCGTTGAGGCCGTCTGTCACGCAGCGAGGCCGACACCGCGAGCATCGGTCGTTCTTCGACCGGGTTGGAGGTAAGGGGTCGGGCTGCTCACACCACGTGTCCGGCACACACGGCACGCGACCACCTGCCCGGGCCTGTTTCATATCGTGGCGCCGGTGATCATGGCGCCGGTGATCTGACCGGCGCGCAGCCTAGCGGTCTTGCGGCGATCGTGGAGACCAACCACCTGTTACCGGACGTATCTGCTAAAACTCCGCGAGGTGTTTCGAGTCAAAGGCCGCGCCGGACACACCAGCCGCATCTGACGGCGCCAACAGCCGCCTGGGGGCACTGCCCAACCATTAGCCGGCCGGTCCAGCTGAAACCCAGGCCACGAAAACGTCGGTAGGTCGGCAACGTCGCGGCTCGAAACGCTGCCGCGGCCCGATTCCTCGGCACGAACAGACTGATGCAACCCGGCTGGGCCGCCCGGCCCCCACCAGGCCACATCGCCGGCCCCACGCAGACATGCATTTCACGCGCACGAGGCAGCGGCGCTTCTTTTTGGACGCTTCTTTTTGCACAAGGGCCTGGGATGGTGGAGGCAAAGAGTATCTTTTTCCGGGAGAGTCGACAGGCTTCACAGTGCCCGCAGGATCTTCCTCGGCAACTTAGGCTGAGGGATGATCTGCCCAATCGGTGTCCGCCGAAGTTGGTTGGCGACTCCAATGAGGGCAATGGGCCACAACCGTAAGAGATACCGGAATTCAGTCGATAATGATGACGTTGACGGGCGGTACGGGCGATGACTGAGGCCGACGAGCCGCCGGAGGCCACATCGAAGGCCGAAGCGATGGCCATGGCCGAAGAGGCCGAGGCCCAAGCCGCAGAAGCCGAGGCGCTAGCTGCCGCCGCTCGTGCGCGCGCCCGCGCCGCCCGGTTGCGTCGGGAGGCGCTGGCACTGGCCGAGGCCGCCGAGGATTACGGTGACGCCGCCGCCGCAGCCGCCGACGTGGCGGCCACCGAAGATCACTATGGCGACTCTGAGGGCTATGAGGACTATGAGGACTACGAGGACTATGAGGACTATGGCGACTATGGGCCGGACTCCGAAGAGACCGACGTGGCGGACTGCGACGAGGATTACGCTGTGCCGGCCGCCGAAGCGGCAGCATCGAAGCCGGCGCGCAGGACGACCGGGTGGCGAGGGCGGATGCCGTCGATGGCCGCCACGTCAAACGTCGCCGCGGTAATCCTCGTCATCTGCTTTGCCGGCGCCAGCGTGTACATGGCGTTGCAGCATCGTGACAAGGTTAGGGAGCAAGAGCGTCAGGCGGCGTTCGTCGCCGGCGCCACCCAGGGCGTGACCAACATGATCTCCCTCGACTACAGCAAGGCCAAAGATGACGTCCAGCGGGTGATCGACAACGCCACAGGAGAATTCAAGGAAGATTTCCAGAACCGGGCCAAGGACTTCATCGCGGTGGTCGAACAGTCGAAAGCGGTGACCGAGGGCACCGTCAACGGGACCGCCGTCCAGTCCATGAGCGGCAAATCGGCGGTGGTCTTGGTGGCCGCGACGTCGCGCGTCACCGATTCGCCAGGCGGAAAGGAGCAACCACTCCGGACTTGGCGGCTCAAAGTGACGGTTGCCGATGTCGGCGGGCGGTACAAGATGTCGAAAGTGGAGTACATACCATGACCGACCGCGTGCATGAGATATCCTCTGCGGACGCCGGGACCGACTCGGATCCCACGTTTTTTTATCCGCCGGTCGACGCGGTCGACGCGGTCGACGCGGTCGACGCGGTCGACGATGACAAGCAGGTTGCCCCCGAGCAGACACGGGCCCCGCGACGCGGCCTGGCGCGTCGGGCGATCGCTTCCAGACTCCTGTCCATGACCCTGGCCGTGCTGTTGTTGATTACCGGCAGCGTGGCGACGTGGCTGTACTTCAAGCAGTACCGTCCCGATCAACAGACCGACGCCGGCGCCGCGCGTGCGGTAGTCAGTGCCGCCACCGACGGAACGGTCGCGCTGCTGTCCTACTCGTCGGACACGCTCAACCAGGACTTCGCCAAGGCCCGCTCGTACCTGGCCGGGGATTTTCTGTCGTACTACAACGATTTCACCTCGCAGGTCGTGGCTCCGTCGGCCAAACAGAAGTCACTGAAAACGACCGCTCATGTCACCGACGCCGCCGTTTCAGAGCTGCAGCCCTATTCGGCTGTCGTTCTGCTCTTTGTCGACCAGACCACCAAAACCAAGGACAGCCCTCAACCCTCGATCGCGCTGAGCAGCGCACGGGTGCACATGACCCGGATCAACGGGAAATGGCTGATCACCAATTTTGCCCCGGTCTAGCTAGCCCCGGTGTCACTACCTGGCGAAGACACGCCGTAGCGCGTTGGCGTGTAACGCCCGGTTTTCCCGGGAGACACCCCAATCCGGCAGCGCGGAATCGAAGCCATGAAAAGTTGCTGCGATGACATGTAATTCGGTGTGGACAAAGGCATGAAGTAGCCGATTGGCATAACGGAGGGCTTCGTCGCGGCACGGGTCGATCTCCGAGCAGCTGATGAACGTGGGCGGCAAGCCTTCCAGATTGGCCCGATTCGCGGGGACGTGCCGACCGTTGGCGTTGGCGTGGCCGAGATAGTGGCCCCAGGCCCGGCTCACCGCAGGCCCGTTGAGGCCCGGCGTGCGCTGGAACTCGCGGCGCGACGGGGTGGCGTCGGAGTCGAGCATCGGCTGGTGCAGGATCTGGATCAGGATCTCCGGACCTTCCTGGTCGAACATCCGCTGGGCCAGGCCCGCTACCAGCCCCGCACCCGCATCTCGCCCCATCACCGCGATGCGGCTGGCATCCGCGTCCAACTCGCGACAGTTGCCCACCCCGT
>JAQTVU010000067.1 GCA_028706695.1 Mycobacterium sp. | reverse complement strand
TGCCGGCCCAGCCGATCGCTGGCTTTGCGGAACGCGAAGCCGGCGCCGCGCACGATGATGCCCAACGCCACCAGCGTAAGCGGGATGTAGAGGGTCGACATGACGCCGGCGAACACCGGAGGAAATGCCGTCCACAACAACACCAGCACGAAGATCAACCACACGTGGTTGGCTTCCCAGACGGGCCCGATCGAATGCTCGATCAGTTCCCGTTGGTCCCGGCCCCGCTCGGATCCGCCGGCGAACAGATCCCAGAAGCCGCCGCCAAAGTCGGCGCCGGCAAACACCACGTAGAGCGTGACACCGACCCATAGCACGGCGGCCGACCAGTTCGCCAGGCTCATCGGGCACCTCCGGGCGGCTCCTGTGGTGCGGTTTCGCGGTTGGTGTGGGCCATGCGGCGCAGCACCGTGATGGTGGCGACGGTCATCGCCAGGTATACCGCGCACACCACCAGGAAGCTGGCGATCAGGCCCGGTGCCGGATTGACGCCGTCGGCGGTTTTCTGATAGCCCCAGACAATCCACGGTTGGCGTCCGAGTTCGGTGGTCACCCACCCGGCCTCCACCGCCGCGCAGGCGGCGACGCCGGCCAGTGCCCCGGCGCGCAGAAACCACCGACTCCGGGGCAGGTCCCGGCGACGCCACCACGACACCGCCAGCCACACGCCCAGCAGCAGCAACGCAAAGCCGATCCCGACCATCAGGTCGAAGGTCACATGCACCACCGCTGGCGGGCGCACCTCGGCGGGCACCCGGTCCAGACCGGCGATGACGGTATCCGTGCGGTCACCGACCAGCAGCGACAAACCATCCGGGATTTTCAGGCCATAGCGCAGTCGACCGCGGACGGGAAACCCGGCAACGATCAACGGAACATGCGAGCCGGTGTGATCGACGCCTTCGATCGCGGCCAGCTTGGTCGGCTGGCTTTTGGCCAGAAAGCGGCCGGCGTAGTCACCGGCGGCGATTTGCAGCGGGGTGACGATCGCGGCCGCGGTGAACGGCACCAGGAAGCCCAGCCGGTGATAGCGGTCGCGACGGCCGCGCAGCAGCCCCACCGCGTACACGCCGGCGATCAGGAATCCGGACACCATGAACGCGGCCAGGATCATGTGGATGGTCTCCGGCGGGGTCGCCGGGTTGAACATCGCCGCCCACGGGTTCACCGCGCCGACGTGGCCGCCGCTGAGGGTGAAACCGCGCGGCTGATTCATCCACGCGTTGGCGGCGACGACGAAGAACGCCGACGCCACGCCGGCAACAAAAATCGGCACGCCCGAGGCCAGATGCGCGCGGGGCGGCAGCCGGTCCCAGGTGTAAAGGTAGATGCCCAGGAAAATTGCCTCGACGAAGAAGGCGATACCTTCGATGAAAAACGGCAGGCCGATGACCTGGCCGTAGATACCCATCATGCCGGGCCACAGCAAACCCATCTCGAAGCTCAAAATGGTGCCCGAGACGGCGCCGACGGCGAACAGCACTCCCATCGCCTTCGCCCATCGCCGCGCCAGCAGCCGATACGCGTCATCGCCGGTGCGCAGGCCGCGCCACTCGACGAACAGCATCAACCCGGGCATTCCGACCCCCAGGCACGCCAGGATGATGTGCCAGCCCAGCGAGACGGCCATCTGTTCGCGCGCCGCCAGGAGATCTAGCGGCGACGCGGCTGAGGCGAGCAACAAACCGGCGGACGACATCACCGCGGCCACCTCCAGGAACCGCGATCGGTGTGGAAGTCAGGCGCCGCGCGCCGTCGCGGGCGCGCGATCACTTGCTCGCCAGCTCCTGCAGCGTGGTGTACCGGCCACGACGACGAGCGGTCACACAAACCGGCTCCGCCATGCCACGGACACCCGGGCGGCGATCCGATTTACGCGCGGTACGCCCCCCGGCAGAACGTTGGTGGGCATCGCTCGGCTGAGCAGGGAACCCAGTGACGATGCACCGATGCCGACGTCGGAGCAACAAGCCCGAGGTCGCCGCCGCAATCATGTGCTCCCTGTGCCCGCTCCGCTGCCACTGAAACCTCGCAACGGCAATACCGCGCGGCGCAAATGTGAACCGCCGCGTCCTCGATCACCACGCGCGACAGGTCCGGTGGTCGCCGAGCGGCCAGCTCGGCCACTCGCCCCGAGGTATCGGCTGCAGCCACTCGATGTGCTGTTCGGGATCGGTCCGGCGCGCCCATCCTGAACACCGGACCCGATGTCGACCCGACGCCCACCGCCGTGCGTAGTCGTCCGCGTCCGGACCACGGCAGGCCCGAAGCCGGCCGCGATCCGATAACGCGCCTGAACGGTCGAAACAGACTGGTCCACAACCTATTTGGACGGTGAGCAGCCATGGCAGCTGCTCGAAGGCGCAGCATTGAGGCTGTCCGGGGTTGACAGTGGGCGCCCTAACACCTATGCCAGCTGGAAGCGCTGTGCTCGGCTGACTCGGCGACATCAACGCCGCGACGGCGGTCCTACCGAGTCCTATGCAAGGTACTGGGTCGTTTACGCCCCGAAGCGCCGGCGGCGCTACGGGAAGTATGAGCCGCCGGATACCACAGCCTGCCAGCGAAATGACTGACTGATACCAGCTAGGCGTGTAACCGGATCAGCGATCTGCTGTAGCTCCGCATCTTCGACTTTCGCACTTTTGATGCTGGCGTGATGGCTACGACCGAAGCGACCGGTCATCTCGACGTGACGACCTCGTGCCGCCGGTCCACCGCGACAGCCGCGCCCGCGTACGGCCCTACTACCGAGGCGCCGATCACTCGAACGTGATCTCCCTGCGGGGATCGGGTCACCGCTGACCCGTAAGTCGTCCGTTTTGGGGTGATGAGGTTCCGCCGGGTAGTGCCGGGTACTGCTGGGTAGTGCCGGCCGGGTGATGCGCAGATAATGAGGCCCCGCTGTCCCGAAGTCCGATCCGGCCCTCCCACACACAACACCGAGGGGAAAACCTCGAAAAGACTGAGACAGCGGGGAAAACCATACCCGACACCGAACCGAAAACAGCCCGACCCGACGCTCACACCCCGCTTCGGGACCAACACAGCTTCCCGGTAGCTACTAGGTAGCTACCGGGAAGCTAACCGGTGTCGGACTACACCAGGCGTGGACTCACTCGCCTACTACCTCGGCGACCTGGTTCGCTCCGATCCGTCGGGGCATTCAGCCTCACTTGTCGTGAACGATAAGACCCCGGATGTTCTTGCCGTCGCGCAGATCCTGATAACCGTCGTTGATCTGCTCCAGGGTGTACCGGGTAGTGACCATCTCGTCGACCTTCAACGTGCCCGCATCATACATACGGCTCATCCGCAGAATGTCCCACTGCGGGTTAGAACTGCCGAATAGGCCGCCCTTGATTTTCTTTTCGTACAAGGTCAATTCGAGGCCGGGAACATGGATGTTGCGCTCATGCGGCTGCCCGAGCGAGGTCAACACCACGATCCCGCCCTTGCCAACCACGCTAAACGCGTTGCTGATGATTTCCTCTTTGGGAGTGTCGACGGTAATCATCGCCTGGTCGGCCATCTGACCCCAGGTCAACTCCTTGACCTTCGCCGCGGCCTCCTCGAAATTATCGAAGGTGTGCGTGGCGCCGAATTTCGCCGCCATGTCCCGCTTGAATTGGACCGGCTCGATCACGATCACATTTTTCGCCCCGGCCATAGCAGCACCTTGCACCGCGCTCATCCCGACGCCACCGACGCCAAAAATGACCGAGGTGTGTCCAGGCCGTACTTCGCCGACGTTAACCGACGAACCCCAGCCGGTGGGCAATCCGCACCCGATCAACGCAATAGGCTCCAACGGGATCCACTCATCGACCTTCACCAACGAATGCTGCGAGATCGTCGCGTACTGAGAGAACGTGCCGATCAACATAAACTGACCGAAGTCGGTTCCCTTGGAGTGGAAGCGAGTGGTGCCATCGGGCAAGACGCCATCAAGGATGTAAGCGCCCCAGTCGCAGAGGTTCTGATGCCCGGTGGAGCAATACCGGCAGACCCCACAGCTAGGAATCCAGCTGGCGATTATATGGTCGCCCTCTTTTACTTTGGTGACGTTGGCGCCGACCCGCTCGACCACCCCGCAGCCCTCGTGCCCGCCCACGATCGGAAACCGGCACTCCAGTTCGCCGTCTGCCAGATGCAAGTCGGTGCGGCACAGTCCGGAGGAGGTATATTTAACGGTGACCTCGCCGGGGCCGGGATCATCCACGTCTAGCTCAACGATCTCAAACGGCTTATGCGGTGCAGTTAAGACTGCTGCCTTCGTTTTCATTGCTGGCATCTCCTGATCGCCTTCGTTGCGGCCAGCACTCCCAGGCCAGAATTAAGTATTAAACGTCGATTTAACGGACTAGTTCCGTGGGAGGCCTATCATTTTGTACACCTCAACTGTGTTCTATGTCAACGTCCCGACGCCTGTCAGGTCGACCTGACAGCAATGCAACCGACGCCGAAATGACAGCGCTAACGCTAATGATAATCGTTTCTATTAACTATGTCTGACGCCGGTTCCAGCTGGACCACGGGCGGGGCTGTCAAGGCGCCGGACAGATGTGCATACATCCCAGGACATGCGCTCTTTCTGATTTATCGCCATCCAGGCCATCCTCCCCGGCGCGCCTCTGCCCCCTCCCGCCGCGAAGCCGACCCGCCCGAACAATCGCTGAGGCCGAGGCGGTGCCGGACGCTACCCACACGATCGGCCGTGGGGGCGCGACCCGCCCCGCCGACGTTGCCAGCACCTGCGGTCACCACACGCCGGCCGGGTACCGCTCATTCGGGGCGATCGCCAGTGGACTCCGAAGACCGCGGCTTGCCTTCTTCGGGACCGCCCGAGTGCTGCCGATGAGTCGCGCGCCGAGGACCCCGTCTGCCCGCCCCAACCCAGATACCGTCAACCGGGCGCTGGCAGGATGCGGACTGTGGTGTCTTCGTGATGAACTCGCCGACAACCAATTCCGCGAGACCCTGGGTTCCGGTTCGCGGTGTGACGCCGCTTTGCAGGAGGTCTCATGCAGATTGTCTATGACTGCTATCTATGACTGCTACGTCAATGACAGCGACGATTCGTTGGATGTCAATCTACTGCCGGTTCGGATACCGGATCCGGCGGAACAGCGCAACCGATGGGCACCATCCTTGCAATGCTTGTTGGAGGAGAAATCCGGTGACGAACCACAGCCAGTAACGGCGACGTAGCGCCGCGTGGCCGCCGGTCAGAGCTGGCACGGCGGCATTGGCCTCGACCCGTAAGTCGTCCGTTTTGGGGTGATGAGGTTCCGCCGGGTAGTGCCGGGTACTGCTGGGTAGTGCCGGCCGGGTGATGCGCAGATAATGAGGCCCCGCTGTCCCGAAGTCCGATCCGGCCCTCCCACACACAACACCGAGGGGAAAACCTCGAAAAGACTGAGACAGCGGGGAAAACCATACCCGACACCGAACCGAAAACAGCCCGACCCGACGCTCACACCCCGCTTCGGGACCAACACAGCTTCCCGGTAGCTACTAGGTAGCTACCGGGAAGCTAACCGGTGTCGGACTACACCAGGCGTGGACTCACTCGCCTACTACCTCGGCGACCTGGTTCGCTCCGATCCGTCGGGGCATTCAGCCTCACTTGTCGTGAACGATAAGACCCCGGATGTTCTTGCCGTCGCGCAGATCCTGATAACCGTCGTTGATCTGCTCCAGGGTGTACCGGGTAGTGACCATCTCGTCGACCTTCAACGTGCCCGCATCATACATACGGCTCATCCGCAGAATGTCCCACTGCGGGTTAGAACTGCCGAATAGGCCGCCCTTGATTTTCTTTTCGTACAAGGTCAATTCGAGGCCGGGAACATGGATGTTGCGCTCATGCGGCTGCCCGAGCGAGGTCAACACCACGATCCCGCCCTTGCCAACCACGCTAAACGCGTTGCTGATGATTTCCTCTTTGGGAGTGTCGACGGTAATCATCGCCTGGTCGGCCATCTGACCCCAGGTCAACTCCTTGACCTTCGCCGCGGCCTCCTCGAAATTATCGAAGGTGTGCGTGGCGCCGAATTTCGCCGCCATGTCCCGCTTGAATTGGACCGGCTCGATCACGATCACATTTTTCGCCCCGGCCATAGCAGCACCTTGCACCGCGCTCATCCCGACGCCACCGACGCCAAAAATGACCGAGGTGTGTCCAGGCCGTACTTCGCCGACGTTAACCGACGAACCCCAGCCGGTGGGCAATCCGCACCCGATCAACGCAATAGGCTCCAACGGGATCCACTCATCGACCTTCACCAACGAATGCTGCGAGATCGTCGCGTACTGAGAGAACGTGCCGATCAACATAAACTGACCGAAGTCGGTTCCCTTGGAGTGGAAGCGAGTGGTGCCATCGGGCAAGACGCCATCAAGGATGTAAGCGCCCCAGTCGCAGAGGTTCTGATGCCCGGTGGAGCAATACCGGCAGACCCCACAGCTAGGAATCCAGCTGGCGATTATATGGTCGCCCTCTTTTACTTTGGTGACGTTGGCGCCGACCCGCTCGACCACCCCGCAGCCCTCGTGCCCGCCCACGATCGGAAACCGGCACTCCAGTTCGCCGTCTGCCAGATGCAAGTCGGTGCGGCACAGTCCGGAGGAGGTATATTTAACGGTGACCTCGCCGGGGCCGGGATCATCCACGTCTAGCTCAACGATCTCAAACGGCTTATGCGGTGCAGTTAAGACTGCTGCCTTCGTTTTCATTGCTGGCATCTCCTGATCGCCTTCGTTGCGGCCAGCACTCCCAGGCCAGAATTAAGTATTAAACGTCGATTCAACGAACTAGTCCCGTAGGAGGCCTACCATTTTGTACACCTGCACTATCTTCAATGTCAACGCCTCAACGCGCCCAACGAGGACTGGCTAGCGACATCCCATCAGCCATCCTTCTCAACAGCTAGCTGGCGGGGTCCCCGCTCAACTAACTAACGTGGCGTGAGCACTTGTTCATTAGGTCGCTGACAGTTCTGCGTCACGTTGCCGCATCATCGGGTGTTGGTGAACGGCAGGAAGATTGGTTGCTGTCCGTGGGAGACGGTCGGGCAGAGGAGCATCACGACACCGATGAAGCTGAAGTGCTGGTCGGGATCGGAATACGGAATACGGCCCGTGGGTTCGACCAAGTCCGCCTCGGCAACCGATACCGCGAGCCGCACTCGGAACGCCGCAATAGGCGCGGCCCGCTCGAAGGAACCGGTCTCTCGGCCAAGCGCCGGCGTATCGCTGTCCAGCGAAGGCCGATGAAACAAATTGTCCCCGTTGAGCAGACAGCCAGCTCGAATCCCTCGGACACGAGTCGCCCTCGAACTGCTCACCCAAGCCGATAGCAGCCATCGGTCACCAGCGGTGGTCACCTAATTTTCGTGAGAGAGACGCTGTTTGGCCGGCGAAATCAATTGAATAGGGCTGCTGCCACCGAGTTTCGCACCGCCGGCGCCGATCCGGGAGTTGCGTGACTACACGCGGCGGCGCGCGGACTGACTCGGGCACGCTCCCCTACTGGCAGCGGGCGAAAACGGGATCTGAAAAGGAATGTGGTTGACGCCCGCGTCGGCGGACAGCGCGACCCGCGTCTACCGGCCGATCCGGCCCGTAGACGGATGAAGCCAAGCCGCGCCGAGCTGATCACCGCGCTCGACGGCCGCTTCGACAATCATCACTCCGAGTTGGCCCGGCCACTTGTGCGTCAGATCAACGCGCGAGGCCAAGATCGAGGCGCTGAGCGCCCGCATCGCACAGCTCCTCGCCGCCACGGACGCATCCGGCCACGATGGCGATGATCGCCACGAATCCGGCGCCGCTGGACCGCCGGGCACGACCGCCGCCGGCCAGGCAGCTTCGACCAGCCACGCCCGACCGGCGCAAAATTGACCACCGCAATGGTCCAGGGTTCACGGCGAACCCGCCGCATCCGAGCACCTGCTCTCGCGGCCACTGTGGCACGCACCATCCAGCCCGGTCCGGTGATCCGCGGCGGCAAGACCAGCAAAGGCGGCCCCACTCAAAAGCGCACTCGGCGAGGCCGTCAACGCTGCCGCCAAAACCAGCGTCTTCCTCAGCGAGCGCTACCGCCGCATCGTCAAATGCCACGGCAAACACGGAGCGGGCGTACCGGCGCGAGCTTGGTGACCGTGACGACCGTGACGACGTTCGGCCCCAATCACCACACCAGCCTCATCTCATCGAATGAAGTTCGGCAACCACCTCGCCCAGCACCGCGACGGGATTCCACGTCACTGTCCAACCCACCGCTCAATCCACCAAATACCCACCGCCGCACCATATCCCGGCCCCTCAAGTCAGACCTGGCACCGTCGCCGCTCAACTCACTTAGGGCA
>JAQTVU010000066.1:2235-8386 GCA_028706695.1 Mycobacterium sp. | reverse complement strand
CGAGCTCGAGATGCATCCGCTGGACACCCGCGACCGGCGCGACGACGCGCAGGACGAGCACGGGTTGGGTTACTGCAACATCACCAAGTGCTGCACCGAGGTGTGCCCGGAGAACATCAAGATCACCGACAACGCGCTGATCCCGATGAAAGAGCGGGTCGCCGACCGTAAGTACGACCCGGTGGTCTGGCTGGGCAACAAGCTGTTCGGCCGCTGAGCGGCCGGCGCGTCCGGGTTGGCCGCGGGTCAGGCGTCGAGCCGGCGGAACCCGCTGCGGTGAAAGACGATCGGGGCCACGCCGGGGTTCACCGTCACCTTGCTGACCCGCAACACCACGATGGTGTGATCGCCGGCCGGGATCAGCTGCTCGACCGCGCTCTCCAGCCACAGCCCGGTGCCCTTGACGAAGACGGCACCGGATTCGCTGGACACGGTCTCCAAGCCGGCAAACCTGTCTCCGGTCTTGGCGGCCAGGGTACGCGCGGCCGCGTCGTGGGCCTCCCCCAGGACACTGATGCCCAGCATGGGCACGCTGTTGAGCTTGGGCCACGTCGACGAGGTGTTCTGTACGCAGAACGACACCAGCGGCGGATCGAGCGAGACGGGGACGAAGGTGCTGGCCGCCAGGCCCTCCCGGTTTCCGTCGACCTCCGCGGCGATGGCCACCACCCCGGACGGGAAATGGCCGAACGCCTCACGCAGCGAGGAGGGCGCGAGCTTGTTGGGTGAGCTCATCGGTCTCATTGGTATCGATGACGTCTCCTGACACGACGCTGGCCCCGGAGCCTACTTGCCGGACACCGCGCGATTTCCAGCGGCCTCGGCGGATCGGACAGCCTAACCAGCTGGTTAATTCGATCTGGAATTTAGCTCACATTGACTTGCATCAAGATATTCCCAAGGATACTTTTGATACTGTTACTGGTGGGTAACTTACATCTGGTACCCAACCACAGGGGTGGCATTCTCAACGAGGAGGACCGTAGTGAGCCACTACAAGAGCAACGTCCGGGACCAGGTGTTCAACCTTTTCGAGGTGCTGGGCGTTGATCGGGCGTTAGGCGCGGACGAGTACAGCGAGATGGACGCCGATACCGCTCGCGAAATGTTGAACGAGATGAGCCGATTCGCCGCCGGCCCGATCGCCGAGTCGTTCGTCGAGGGCGACCGCAACCCGCCGGTGTTCGACCCGGAAAACCACTCGGTGGCGCTGCCGGATGGCTTCAAGAAATCGGTGCGGGCGGTGCAGGAGGCCGGCTGGGACAAGGTCGGCATCGACGAGGCTCTCGGTGGCACGCCGATGCCCAAGGCGTTGGTGTGGGCATTGCACGAACATATCCTGGGCGCCAATCCGGCGGTCTGGATGTACGGCGGCGGAGCAGGTTTCGCCAACATCCTCTACCACCTCGGCACCGAGGAGCAGAGGCAATGGGCCGTGCTGGCCGCCGAGCGCGGCTGGGGTTCGACCATGGTGCTAACCGAGCCGGACGCGGGTTCCGACGTCGGTGCCGGGCGCACCAAGGCGATCCGGCAGGACGACGGCTCCTGGCACATCGACGGGGTGAAGCGCTTCATCACCTCTGCCGACTCCGACGACCTGTTCGAGAACATTTTCCACCTGGTGCTGGCGCGCCCCGAGGGCGCCGGTCCGGGCACCAAGGGCCTGTCGCTGTTCTTCGTGCCGAAATTCCTGTTCGACTTCCAGACCGGCGAACCCGGAGAACGCAACGGCGTCTTCGTCACCAACGTCGAGCACAAGATGGGCCTCAAGGTGTCCGCGACCTGTGAGCTGTCCTTCGGCCAACACGGCGTTCCGGCCAAGGGCTGGCTGGTCGGCGAGGTGCACAACGGGATCGCGCAGATGTTCGAGGTCATCGAGCAGGCCCGCATGATGGTCGGCACCAAGGCCATCGCGACCCTGTCCACCGGCTACCTGAACGCGCTGGAATACGCCAAGTCACGGGTGCAGGGCGCCGACATGACGCAGATGACGGACAAGACCGCGCCACGGGTGACCATCACCCACCACCCCGATGTGCGCCGGTCGCTGATGACCCAGAAGGCCTACGCGGAGGGGCTGCGCGCCCTGTACCTCTACACCGCGACATTCCAGGACGCGGCGGTCGCCGCGGCGCTGCACGGGGTGGATGCCGACCTGGCCGTCCGGATCAACGACCTGATGCTGCCGGTGGTCAAGGGGGTGGGCTCCGAGCAGGCCTACGCCAAGCTCACCGAGAGCCTGCAGACCTTCGGCGGGTCCGGCTTCCTGCAGGACTACCCGATCGAGCAGTACATCCGAGACGCCAAGATCGACTCCCTCTACGAGGGCACCACCGCAATACAGGCGCAGGACTTCTTTTTCCGTAAGATCGTCCGCGACAAGGGGGTGGCGCTGGCATACGTAGCGGGCGAGATCCAAAAGTTCGTCGACAACGAGTCGGGCAACGGCCGGCTCAAGGGCGAACGGGCGCTGCTGGCCAAGGCGCTGGCCGACGTCCAGGGGATGGCCACCGCGCTGACCGGCTACCTGATGGCGGCCCAGGAGGAGGTGACCAGCCTCTACAAGGTGGGCCTGGGCTCGGTGCGCTTCTTGATGAGCGTGGGCGATCTGGTCATCGGCTGGCTGCTGCAGCGGCAGGCCACGGTGGCCGTGCAGGCCCTCGACGCCGGCGCCAGCGGCGACGAACGAGCGTTCTACGAGGGCAAGATCGCGGTGGCGTCGTTCTTCGCCAAGAACTTCCTGCCCTTGCTGACCAGCACGCGAGAGGTGATCGAGGCGCTGGACAACGAGATCATGGAGCTCGACGAGGCCGCGTTCTAGATCGCCTGGCGGCGGCCGCGGCCACGCCAATCGCCACGCAAATCAAGGCTCCCTCGCCCTCGGCGGGGGAACCTTGTCGTGGCGGAACGGACGGCGCGCGGAACAGCCAGACAATCAAAAGGCCGCCGTGGGATCCCCTCAATCCAGCGGTGGCCTTTCGCAATTTCCCGCTCGGAACTACCCGGCGGGATGAGCGGGAGGATGCCCCGCGTTGCCGTCGGGGTCGGGGGGTCAGACCACAACACGGGGCCATCCGCTGCAGCGGATACCCTCGGCCCGGCGGCTCCTAACCGGATGCGATAAATTTTGTTTCGGCGCCCAAAACGGTTCGGCGAGATCACCGTCCCGCGATCAGGCCTCGAGGATCGCGGCGACGCCCTGACCGCCCGCGGCGCAGATTGAAATCAGCGCCCGCAGCGGCCCGGCGCCTTTTTGCTGCGCCCTCTTCTCGGCGAGCTGCTTGGCGGTCTGCGCGAGGATGCGTCCGCCGGTGGCCGCGAACGGATGCCCCGCAGCCAACGACGAGCCGTTGACGTTGAGCTTGGACCGATCGATCGGTCCCAGCGCCGCGTCCAGGCCCAGCCGCCCCTTGCAGTACTCCTCGGATTCCCACGCCTGCAGGTGGGCCAGCACCACCGAAGCGAACGCCTCGTGGATCTCGTAGAAGTCGAAGTCCTGCAGGCTCAGGCCATTGCGGGCCAGCAGCCGGGGCACCGCATAGGTCGGTGCCATCAGCAGCCCGTCACGCCCGGTGACGTAGTCGACGGCGCCGGTCTCGGCGTCCACGAAATAGGCCAACGGGGTCAATGAATGGCTCGCCGCCCACTCTTCGGAAGACAGCAACGCCACCGACGCGCCGTCGGTCAAAGGCGTCGAATTGCCGGCCGTCATCGTGGCGTCGCCGGCCTTCACCCCGAACACCGGGCGCAGCTTGGCCAGCTTTTCCACGCTCGAGTCCGCCCGCAGGTTGTTGTCCCGGTATAACCCCAGGAACGGGCTGACCAGGTCGTCGAAGAAGCCCCGGTCGTATGCCGCGGCCATGTTGCGGTGGCTGGCCGCCGCCAGCTCGTCCTGGTCGACGCGCTTGATGCCCATCTGCTTGGCCGTGATGGCCTGGTGCTCGCCCATCGACAACCCGGTGCGCGGCTCCTTGTTCGCCGGGATCTCGACCCCGACGGTGGCGGGCAGCCTGCCGACCAGCTTCAGCCGCTCCATGTTGGACCCGGCCCGGCGCAGCCGCAGCACCGTGCGGCGCAGTTCGTCGCCGAACCCGATCGGCGGGTCGGAGGCGGTGTCCACTCCACCGGCGGCGGCTACCTCATAGCGGCCGGCGGCGATCCCGTCGGCCGCGGCGATCGCCGCCTGCAGGCCGGTGCCGCAGGCTTGCTGGATGTCAAACGCCGGCGTGTAGGAGGACAGCTCGGAGCCCAGCACGCATTCGCGCATCAGGTTGAAGTCGCGGCTGTGCTTGAGCACGGCTCCGCCGATCACCGCACCGAGCCGTTCGCCGGCGAGCCCGAAACGGTCCACCAGCCCGCCCAGGGCGGCGGTGAACATGTCTTGGTTCGACGCCTCGGCGTAGACGCCGTCGGCTCTGGCGAACGGAATGCGGTTGCCGCCCAACACGGCGACGCGCCGCCCACTCTCGGGTTTCGTCCGACTAGCCTGGTTGTCCGCCTCGGTCGCAGGGGCCACGTTCATCTCCGGTTGTCAGTTTGGGATCGGCCGTCGCCGGCCATACTACCGACTGTTCTTACTCTCAAGTAAGTTCTTCCCCGGATACGGTTGCCGTATAAGGAATTCCCGACACGGAAGGCAGCTCAGTGGCTCCCAAGCTTTCGGCCGACCTGCTATCGCAGGTCATCAACTCCGGCCCCGGATCGTTTCTGGCAAGACAACTTGGCATTCCGCAATCCGAGACGCTTCGCCGGTACCGCCCCGGTGAGCCCCCGCTGGCCGGGTCGCTGCTGATCGGAGGCGAGGGCAGGGTGGTCGAGCCGGTGCGCGCGGCGCTGGCGCAGGACTACGACGTCGTCGGCAACAACATCGGCGGCCGCTGGGCCGACCGGTTCGGCGGGCTCGTCTTCGACGCCACCGGCATCGCCGAGCCCGCCGGCCTGACCAAGCTGCACGAGTTCTTCGCACCGGTGCTGCGCAACCTGGGCCACAGCGCGCGCGTGGTGGTCGTCGGCACCACGCCCGACGCCGCCGCTCCCCACGAACGGATTGCGCAGCGCGCGCTGGAGGGCTTCACCCGTTCGCTGGGCAAGGAACTGCGCCACGGCGCCACCGTGGCGCTGGTGTACCTGTCGCCGCACGCCAAGCCGGGCGCGACGGGCCTGACGTCCACGCTGCGGTTCATCCTTTCCGGCAAGTCGGCGTACGTCGACGGCCAGGTGTTCTACATCGGAGCGGCCGACTCGACCCCGCCGGCGGACTGGGACCGGCCGCTGGACTCGCGAGTCGCCATCGTGACCGGCGCCGCCCGCGGCATCGGGGCGACCATCGCTGAGGTGTTCGCCCGCGACGGCGCCCGCGTGGTGGCGATCGACGTGGAATCCGCCGGCGAGGCCCTGGCCGAGACCGCGAGCCGGGTGGGCGGCACCGCGCTGTGCCTTGATGTCACGGCCGACGATGCCGTCGACAAAATCACCGAGCACCTGCGCGACCACTACGCCGGCCGCGCCGACATCCTGGTCAACAACGCCGGTATCACGCGGGACAAGTTGCTGGTCAACATGGACGAGGCCCGCTGGAACGCCGTGCTGTCGGTGAACCTGCTCGCCCCGCTGCGCCTGACCGAGGGGCTGACCGGCAACGGCAGCATCGGGGAAGGGGGCCGGGTGATCGGGCTGTCGTCGATGGCCGGCATCGCCGGCAACCGGGGCCAGACCAACTACGCGGCCACCAAGGCCGGGATGATCGGTCTCACCCAGGCGCTGGCGCCCGAACTCTATGAGAAGGGCATCACGATAAACGCCGTCGCACCGGGTTTCATCGAGACCCAGATGACCGCGGCCATCCCGCTGCTGACCCGCGAGGTGGGCCGCAGAATGAACTCGCTGATGCAGGGCGGGCAGCCGGTGGACGTCGCCGAGACGGTCGCCTACTTCGCCAGCCCGGCGTCAAACGCGGTGACGGGAAACGTCATCCGCGTTTGCGGGCAGGCCATGTTGGGCGCCTAGGCACCGGGGAGGCAAGCCGATGAACCAGCCACGCGGCCTGACGAACACGCTGCGCGCGGCGGCCGGGGCGCTACCGCTGGTGCCCCGCTCCGGCCGGCTGCCCAACCGCACGGTGACCGTTGAGGACATGCCCATCGATCACAAG
>JAQTVU010000066.1:0-2225 GCA_028706695.1 Mycobacterium sp. | reverse complement strand
CAAGAACGTGGCCCGGTATGCGGCCCTCACCGGGCTGCGCTACGGCAATCACGTGCCGCTGACCTATCCGTTCGCGTTGACGTTCCCCGCGGCGATGTCGCTGGTGACCGGGTTCGATTTTCCGTTCGCCGCACTCGGAGCGGTGCACACCGAGAACCACATCAGCCGGTACCGGCCGATCGCGGTGACCGACAGGGTGGGCGTTCGGGTGCACGCCGAGAATCTGCGTGAGCACCGCAAGGGTCTGCTCGTCGACCTGGTGACCGATGTCAGCGTCGGCAATGACACCGCCTGGCACCAGGTGACGACGTTTTTGCATCAGCAGCGGACCAGCCTGTCCGACCAGCCCAAGCCGCCGCCGCAGAAGCACCCCAAGCTGCCGCCGCCCAGCGCCGTCCTGCGGGTCACCGCCGGCCAGGTCCGGCGCTACGCCGACGTCGCCGGCGATCGCAATCCGATCCACACCAACCCGGTCGCCGCCAAGCTGTTCGGTTTCCCGACGGTCATCGCGCACGGGATGTTCAGCGCGGCATCGGTTCTGGCCAACATCGAAGCCCGCCTACCCGACGCGGTGACGTATGCGGTGCGGTTCGGCAAGCCGCTGGTGCTGCCCGCCACCGCCGGTCTCTACATCGAGGAATGTGACGGCGGATGGGACCTGGCGTTGCGCAACATCGCCAAGGGTTACCCACACCTGACGGGCGCCATCCGGCCGCTCTGACCGCCACCCAGCTTAGCTAGCTTAGCTAGCTTAGCTAGAGGCCGCCCCGGTGCGGCGTCGGCCTGGGCGCGCGGCGCCCCGCGAGGAGCAGTTGAAGCCGGTGCGCACCGCCCGCGGTGACCAGGAAGACCACGAACAGCCACAACGGCGGCTCGGCGAGCTCCCAGACGAAAACCGCGGCCCAGACCGGTGAGCCCTGCGTGACTGCCAGCACGCCGGCGGCGCCCGCCAGCGAGACGGTCGGCACATGCAGCTGAATCCCGGTCGCCCAGTTGGTCGCCAGCGCCACCACCGAGCCCGCCGCCGCGCCGGTGGCCAGCGACGGTGTCAGCATGCCGCCGGCTCCGCCGGCACGCAGGAACAGCGCGGTCAGCAACGGTTTGAGAACCAGGATCAGCGCCGCAGCCGACAGCGTCATGCCGCTGGCCAGGCTGACGGTCAGAATGCTTCGGCCGTTGCCGGGCAGCTGCGGCCACCAATGCGAGCAGATTCCCATCACCAGCCCGGCGCCGGCAAGCGCCGGCACCAGCACCCACGAACGCAGCACGGTGGCCGGACGGGCGACCGCCATCAGCCGGTTGAACGCCAGGCCCACCGCGAGCGCCACCGGCGCCAGCAGCAGCGCATGCCCGGTCAGCACCGGGGACATGTCCGCGCTGGGCCAATTCAGCACGGGCCGGTCGTGGGTGAAAAACGACCCGGTTGCGACGGCCACGCTCGAGGTGATCAGCGCCGCCCCCAGCGAACGCGGACACCAGCTCTTCAGGAGGATCTGCACTGAAAACAGCGCACCGCCCAGCGGGACGGCGTATACCGCGCCGAGGCCGGCCCCGGCCGCGCACGCCAGCAGGATCGCCCGATCCCGGGGCGCCAGCCGTCCCAGCCATCTGATTCCCAAATCCCCTAGGGCGGCGGCGAATTGGCGTGGGGCGCCCTCACGGCCGAGGGATGCCCCGGAGCCGACCAGCAGCACCTGCAACAGGGCGTCGACGCTCCACGTCAGGTGCGGTATCCGGTCGTGGCGGGCGATGGTCTCCGCCAGCGCCGGCACCGGGGTCCGGCGCCGCAGGAGCCACCAGCCGACGGCCGCCAGCGCGGCGCCGACCATCGGCCCCAGCGCCCGGCGCACCGGGCTGCTGCCGGTGATCCCGGCGAGCAGCGTGCCGAAGGCGTAGTGGTAGGTGAGGTGCTCGACGAAGCGCAGCACCACCGACGTCGAGAGCCCCGCGGCCCCGGCGAGCAGCCCGACGATGACGGTGGCGCAGAAGAACTCCAGGTTGCCGTGACGCCCGGCGGCGTCGGTGCGGACGGTGACCTTCTTCCGGGCGCTCTCCGGGATGGAGGTCCTCCCCCACAGACGCAGCACCCCACGAATGTATGTCTAGCCGGCGGCGACGCTGGACCCGCCCGACTCCAGGCGCGTCGCGGCCTCGGTGTCGCGGTCCCGAGGTGCGCCCCTCAATCCGTGCCAGAACAGGCCGATCAACTGCTCGGCCGCCGCGTC
>JAQTVU010000065.1 GCA_028706695.1 Mycobacterium sp. | reverse complement strand
AAAACCACCGATCCGCGGGTGTGCCCGGGCGTGTGGTCGACAGTGACGCTCACGCCCCCCAGATCGAGCTTGTCGCCGTCGCGGTCCAACTCGACCACCTGCCTGGGCTCGCGGAAAAACGCCCCCGCGAAAATCTGCGCCACCCGCGGTCCCAGGCCATGGATCGGGTCTTTGAGCATGAACCGGTCCGCGGGGTGGATGTAGGCGGGGCAGCCATAGAAGTCGGACACCTTCTGCGCCGACCACATATGATCGATGTGCCCGTGCGTGAGCAACACCGCGGCCGGGGTCAGCCGATGCTTGTCGAGGACCCGGCGCAGCGGGGCCATCACCCGCTGGCCCGGATCCACGATCACGGCGTCGGTTCCGGGGCGATCGGCCAGCACATAACAGTTGCACTGCAGCACCCCGGCGGGAAATCCGGTGATCAACACAGTGCCCAGTTTCCCACGGCCCCGCTTGACACACTTTGCCGCGCCCGCACTAGCCTGGGCTTTCATCCCGGCCGCAACTTTTGACCATGGAGGCATACCGGTCGTGCCGACCAACGAACAGCGACGCGCCACAGCCAAACGCAAATTGGAACGGCAGCTGGAGCGCCGCGCGAAGCAAGCCCGAAGACGCCGGATCGTGGTCGTCGCCGTCGGCTCGGTCGCGGCGATGGCCGTCATCGTCGCGGTGGTGATCGCGGTGATCAACAACCGGCACGACCACCGGAGCAACACCGCGACGCCAGCAACGTCCGCGACCGGCAGCGCCGCGCAAACCACCACGGCGACGCCCCCACAGGCCGGAGCCGTCCCGCCGTTGCCGCCGTTCAAGCCGTCGGCCAGCGTGGGCGCCAACTGCCGGTACCCGGCCTCCTCCGAGCCGGCCGCCAAGCAGGTCAAGCCGCCGCGGACCGGGAAGGTCCCGACCGATCCCGCCCAGGTCAGCGCGAGCATGATGACCAGCCAGGGGCCGATCGGGCTGCTGTTGGCCAACAACGAATCCCCCTGCACCGTCAACAGCTTCGCCAGCCTGGCCGGCCAGAAATACTTCGACGACACCAAGTGCCACCGGTTGACCACATCCCCGACGCTGAGCGTCCTGCAGTGTGGCGACCCCAACGGACAGGGCACCGGCGGCCCCGGCTACCACTTCGCCAACGAGTACCCGACCGACCAGTACCCGCCGAATAACCCCAAGTTGAACAAGCCGGTCCTCTACCCGCGCGGCACGCTGGCGATGGCCAACGCCGGGCCGAACACCAACGGCAGCCAGTTCTTCCTGGTCTACCAGGACTCGCAGCTACCGCCGCAGTACACCGTGTTCGGCACGATCCAGGCCGACGGGCTGGCCACCCTGGACAAGATCGCCAAGGGCGGCGTGGCCGGTGGCGGCGACGACGGTCCCCCGGCCACCGCGGTCACCATCAAGTCGATCCGGCTCGACTAGTCGCGGTTAGTCGGTCGACCTCAGGCCGCGGAGGTCACCCGGTAGACGTCGTAGACGCCTTCCACGTTGCGCACGACGTTGAGCAGGTGCCCCAGGTGCTTGGGGTCGCCCATCTCGAAGGTGAACCGGCTGATCGCCACCCGGTCGCCAGAAGTGGTCACCGACGCCGACAGGATGTTCACCTTCTCGTCGGCCAGCACTCGCGTCACATCCGACAGCAGCCGGTGCCGGTCGAGCGCCTCGACCTGGATGGCCACCAGGAACACCGACGACGGCGACGGCGCCCACAACACCTCGATGATGCGCTCGGACTGCTCTTGCAGCGAGGCGGCGTTGGTGCAGTCGGTGCGGTGCACGCTGACACCGCCACCGCGGGTGACGAAGCCCATGATCTGGTCGCCGGGCACCGGCGTGCAGCATTTGGCCAGCTTGGTCAGCACGCCCGGGGCGCCGGGAACCGAGACCCCGACGTCGTCGTTGCTGCGCGGGCGCCGCAGCATGGTCGCCGGCGTGGACCGCTCGGCGAGATCCTCCTCGGCCTGGTCGATACCGCCCAGCTCGGCCAGCAGCCGCTGCATGACGTGCCGGGCCGACACGTGCCCTTCCCCGATCGCGGTGTAGAGCGCGGACACGTCGGAGTAGTGCAGCTCGCGGGCGACCGCCCCCATCGAAACACCGTTTAGCAAGCGCTGCAAGGGAAGTCCACCGCGCCGCACCTCGCGGGCGATGGCGTCCTTGCCGGCCTCCAGCGCTTCCTCGCGCCGTTCCTTGGCGAACCACTGCCGGATCTTGGCCTTGGCGCGTGGCGACGCCACGAACTGCTGCCAGTCCCGCGACGGGCCGGCGTTGGGTGCCTTGGACGTGAATACCTCGACGACTTCGCCGTTTTCGAGCTTGCGCTCCAGCGCCACCAGCCGCCCGTTGACCCTGGCTCCGATGCAGCGGTGGCCGACCTCGGTGTGCACCGCGTAGGCGAAGTCCACCGGGGTCGAGCCGGTCGGCAAGGTGATCACGTCACCCTTGGGGGTGAAGACGAAGATCTCTTGCACCGCGAGGTCATAACGCAGCGACTCCAAAAACTCGCCGGGGTCGGCGGCCTCGCGCTGCCAGTCGAGCAGCTGCCGCATCCAGGCCATGTCGTCGATCTCGGCGGCCGCGTGCGGATGTGGAACACCGTTGCGGCCCTTGGCTTCTTTGTAGCGCCAATGCGCGCCGATGCCGTATTCGGCGGTCCGGTGCATGTCGCGGGTGCGGATCTGCACCTCCAGTGGCTTGCCCTCCGGTCCCACGACGGTGGTGTGCAGTGACTGGTACACCCCGTATCTCGGCCGGGCGATGTAATCCTTGAACCGTCCGGCCATCGGCTGCCACAGCGAATGCACGACCCCGACGGCGGCATAGCAGTCCCGGATTTCGTCACACAGGATGCGGATGCCGACCAGGTCGTGGATGTCGTCGAAGTCGCGGCCCTTGACGATCATCTTCTGATAGATCGACCAGTAGTGCTTGGGCCGGCCCTCCACCGTCGCTTTGATCTTCGAGGCGTTCAGGGTGTTGACGATCTCGGTGCGAACCTTGGCCAGGTAGGTGTCCCGCGACGGCGCGCGGCCGGCGACCAGCCGGACGATCTCCTCGTACTTCTTGGGATGCAGGATCGCGAACGACAGGTCTTCCAGCTCCCATTTCACGCTGGCCATACCGAGCCGGTGCGCAAGGGGCGCAATGACTTCCAGCGTCTCGCGGGCTTTACGGGCCTGTTTTTCCGGCGGCAGGAAGCGCATGGTACGCATGTTGTGCAGCCGGTCGGCGACTTTGATGACCAGCACGCGGGGATCGCGGGCCATCGCGGTGATCATCTTGCGGATCGTCTCGCCCTCGGCTGCGCTGCCAAGCACCACGCGATCCAGCTTGGTGACGCCGTCGACGAGGTGGGCGACCTCGTCGCCGAACTCCTCGGTAAGCGCCTCGAGCGTGTACCCGGTGTCCTCGACGGTGTCGTGCAGCAGGGCGGCCACCAACGTGGTGGTGTCCATGCCCAACTCGGCCAGGATGTTGGCCACGGCCAGCGGATGGGTGATGTAAGGGTCACCGGAATGCCGGAACTGAGTGGCGTGCCGTTGGTCGGCGACCTCGAAGGCGCGCTGCAGCATCGACAGATTGGCCTTCGGATAGATCTCCCGGTGCACGGCCACCAACGGCTCCAGCACGGGATTCAGCGCGCTGCGCTGGGCGGTCATCCGCCGGGCCAGCCGCGCCCGGACCCGGCGCGAGGCGCTGCTGGAAGCCTTCGGGGCCGCGATCGGCGCCCTCGGCCTCGGCGCAGCCGGGCCCTCGGCCGGCCCGGCCAATGGACTGTCGGCCGGCGGCGCGACGGCTTGCGCCGTGCTGTGGTCTTCCGCCACGGTGGTCACCTCCGGTTCCGAGAATATCGCCTTAGCGGCCAGGTACAGGCGGCAAGCGCCTGCCCGTCAAACTTCGGCGGACGGCAGCCGACAACCCGGCCGGCGCCGACCGACTGAAGGTGCTGCCTTCGGGGCTGCACCAACTTGCCGCAACTTGCGCCGAAGCTCGGCACGCAGCTGGCCCACTGTTGCGACGCCTCCACCCGTGAGCGGGCCGGGCTGGGCGTCGTCTCCACCCGTGAGCGGGCCGGGCTGGGCGTCGTCGCGGCCATCGCCGGCACCGCCGCGGCGGCGGCGCAGAATACGCGAAAGCTGCGAGGCGCCCCACCGCCGACGAACAGGATAATGCCGAACAGTTGCGTCGGCTGGCGCAATCCCCGGGTCCGGCCGACACGTTCGGAGTTCGAGGCCTCCGATTTCGGCTACTTCGGGGCGCTCGCCGACTACCTGAGCAGAAGCCGACCGAAAGCTGGCCGTGGACCTGGAACTCCCCCGCCGCGCACTCCCACGCACGAAAACACCTGGTCAGATACCCGATAGTACGCCGGTGCGGCGCATATAATCGCAGATCACCTCAAATCGGCAGGCTCGATCGGCTGGCCATCAGGTTCTCGTACGAAGGTGAGGCCGACGCGCTATTCGATGCTATCATGATAGCATCGAATTATGGCGCAGATTCTCATCCGTCAACTTGAGGACGACACCAAGACCAAATTGCAGCGACTGGCCCGTCAGCACGGTCGCAGCACCGAGGAAGAGGCGCGCGAGATCCTACGGAACGCAGTACGCAACGTCGATAATCCGCCTGGGCGGCTAGGGTCTCGTATCGCGTACCGCTTCAAAGGGCTGGGCCTGACCGAGGACATACCCGAACTGCGGGGACAGCCCGTCCAGGCGGCACAGTTCAACCAATCATGATCGTGCTCGACACCAATGTGCTCTCCGCACTGATGCGAGACACACCCGATCCGGCCATCGTGGAATGGCTCGATAACCAGCCCACCGAATCGATCTGGACGACGTCGGTCACAGTATTCGAGATCCGCACTGGCATCGAACTTTTGACACCAAGCCGCCGACGCAAGCGGCTCGACGAAGCCTTTTCTCAACTCCTCGACGAAGACCTCGACGGTCGCGTGCAATCCTTCGATCTGACCGCCGCGGTCGCCGCAGGCGCCATCGCCGCCACCCAACAACGCGCCGGGCGCGCCGTTGAGATTCGTGACGTGCAGATTGCCGGCATCGCCGCATCCCGGCGCGCAACTGTGGGCACCCGCAATGCTCGCCACTTCGACGGAACGGGCGTCGAAGTGGTCGACCCCTGGGACTGACGTCGTCGTCGAGCTTGGCACCGCCTAACATCGGCAAAGCGGTGGGCAAAGTGTTGGGGAAATACAAGATGGCCAAGCATTTTCACACCACCATCACCGACGGCGGTTTGAGCTACCCCCGCAACCACGACAGCATCGACGCTGAAGCCGCCCTTGATGGCAGCTACGTGCTACGTCGAGGCTGCCGAACTGACTCCTGCCGCTGTGGTGCAATCCTACAAAGACCTCGCCAACATCGAACGCGACTTCCGCAGCATCAAAGCCGACGACCTGCACGTACGGCCCATCCGCCACTGGCTGCAAGAGCGCCTCAAAGCCCACGTGCTGATCTGCATGCTGGCCCGCTACCTGCTCTGGCATCTGCGCAAGGCCTGGGCGCCACTAACATTCACCGACGAAAACCCGCCGGTTCGGGACAATCCCGTAGCAGCGGCTAGGCGCTCAACCGGCGCTGACACCAAAGCCGCCCACAAACAAGACAACAACGCCGACCCGATACGCAGCTTCGCCGGGCTACTCCAACACCTCAAAACCCTTACCCGTGACCGGATCCGCTACCAAAACACAGACATCGAGATAGACAAACTCGCAGACCCCACCCCCACCCAACGCCGGGCCTTTGACCTCATCGAGGCCACCATCCCCCTCACCATCACCGCGTAGCCACAAACACACACCACAAAACCAGCGAAACCCCAGGTCAGAGCCACAATTGCCTGCCCAAACAGCAGTAACTGGCCCTCCTGACACTCTCAGGGGAGCCGACTTCGGTTTAGGCCCGGCTCAGGCTGTGCACCGGCACCGGGGCGACCGCCGCGCGGCCGCCCAGCGCGGTGAGCTCCACGACCACCGCGACCGCGACCACGTAGGCCCCGCCGCGTTCGAGCAGGCGGACCGCCGCAGCCAAGGTGCCCCCGGTGGCCAGCACGTCGTCGACCAGAAAGACGTTGCGTCCGCACAGATCGATGCCCTCGGCGGCGATTTCCAGGGTGGCGGTGCCGTACTCGAGGTCATACCGCTCGGCGTGCACGGGCGGCGGCAGCTTCCCGCCCTTGCGGATGGCCAGCACGCCGGTGCGCAGCCGGTCGGCGAGGGCGGCCGCGACCAGGAACCCGCGCGCGTCGATGCCGGCCACCAAGTCGGCACCCGAGGCGAACTCGACCAGGGCGTCGACGATCGCCGTCATCGCCTTCCCGTCGGCGAACACCGGCGTGAGGTCCGTGAACTGGACACCGGGCTCCGGGAAGTCGGCCACCTCACGCGCCAGCGAGGCGATGAGCTCGGCCAGCCCGGCGGTTCCGCCCGCCGGCATCACCGGATCAGGGCCCATCGGTCCATGTTCCAGCCGGCGCCCCAGCGAGTGGGATTCTTGCTGACCGCATACATCTTCTTGGACACCAGCAACGTCCGTTGCTGCCGGTACAGGGGCAAAGTCGGCATGTCGCTCCACAGTACCGGCGCGCTCTCGCCCAGCAGCCGGGCGTGCTCGGCGGGGTCCGCCGAGCACGCCAGCGCGCCGATGATGCCGTCGATCTGTGGGTTCGCGTAGCCGGACAGGTCGTTGCCGTTGCCGCTGTGCAGGTCGTAGGCGTCCAGCGCCGAGGATCCGGTCGACCCGCTGCCGGTGGCCCCGCCGGTGCTGGCCACCAGCACGTCGATCCTGCCCTCGCCGAGGGCCTTCGGACCCGAGGAGTCCAGGACCACGATGGACACGGCGATGCCGGCCGCCGCGCAGGATTTGGCGATGGCCCCGACCGTGACCGCCAGCCGCGCGTTCGGTCCGTGGTAGCCGATGCGTGTCGTCAGCGGGGCACCTCCCAGCTCGGTGCGGGCCGCGACCGGATCGGCCTTGGTGAACCGGCTGGCCGCGGCGGCATCGGCGCCGGGCGCGGCGGCGTCCTCGGTGGCCGGTTCCAGCCGCGAATCGACGATCGGCACCCCGGCATCGTGCGCGATCGTGTCGCGCGGGGTGCACAGGGCGAACGCGCGGCGGGCGTTGGCCCGTGCCAGCGGTCCCCGCGGCGCGAAGATCAGTTGCTCGATGCCGTCGGACGGCGAGTCGGCCCGCTCGTAGTGGTCCGGGGTGGCCAGCGCCCCCGACGAACCGGCGGCCACGTCGACCACATCGACGGTGCGGCTGTTCACCCGGTCCTGGATGTCCGCGCCCTGTGGCCACACGAGGATGCGTTTGGTGCTCGGTTTCGGCCCCCACCAGCGGTCGTTCGCGACAAGCGCGACCGCGCCGGCGTCCAGGACGGACTGGATCTTGTACGGCCCCGACGACGGGAAGCGCTTGAGGTCGATGCCGGGCTTGAGATCCCAGATGGTGTTCCACGCCTGCGCGATCCGTTGCACGACCGGCTCGTTGTTGCTCAGCAACGCCGCGGTGACGTCGAGGTTCAGCTGGTCGGCGATGACATGCGAGGGCATCATCGACGTCGCCGAGAACAGCTGGGTGTAGTCCACGATGCCGCGGTCGGGGATGAAAGTCACCCGGGCCTTCGTCTGCCCCGGCATGCATTCGACGTTGGCGATGTCGGCGTAGCCGGCCCGCGTGGCGGCGTCGAAGCCGGGAAACCGGCCGGACTGGGCGGCCCAGGAAAGCACGAGGTCGTCGCAGGTCACCGGCTTGCCATCGGAATAGACGGCGTTGTCGGCGATCTGGTAGTCGAGCACCAGCGGTGAGCCGCCCACCACCGAGACCGTGCCGAAGTCGTGGTCGGGCACGATCTGCCCGTCGGGGCCGTGATAGCCGAACCCGGTCAGCGTGCGGGCGAAGGCCTGCGCCCCGGCCGACGCGAAACCGGCCACGGTGTTGGCGTTGTAGGTGACCAGCTCTCCGTCGACGACGTAATCGACGTGTGCGGCGGCGCCGCCCGAACACCCGGTCACGGTGCCGGCCGCCCCCAGCATCGCGGCCAGGGCGGTCACGCCGACAGTCGTCCATGGGCCCCTAGGTCTGGGTAACCAGGTGGCCATCGTCGACTACCGCCGGCCGGTGTTGCGCTTGCCGGTGGGGCGGCGGGCGCCGGTGGGCCGGACCGGCCGGGCGCCCGGGGCGGGTTTGCTGGGCGTCGGCCGGTCGGCTGCGGCGGCGCGGTTCGCATCGTCGCGCGTTTCCTTGTCGTCGGAGTCTTCCGCGACGGCCCCGGCTTCGTTGCCGGCCCCGGCTTCGTTGCCGGCTTCGTTGCCGGCTTCGTTGCCGGCGGGGACTCCCGCGCGCGACCCGGAGCCGCGCCGCTTCATTACC
>JAQTVU010000064.1 GCA_028706695.1 Mycobacterium sp. | reverse complement strand
CGGGACCGACGACGTGTCGTTCACCACGGAGAACAGCCACGACATCACCCAGCAGGTGTTGCCGACGTATGCCGTGATCTGCTGCCCGGCGTTCGGGGTGGCGGGCAAGATCGGGACATTCAACCATGCGCTGCTGCTGCACGGTTCGCAGGCCATCCGGTTGCACGCGCCGCTGCCGCCCGCCGGCAAGCTGTCGGTGGTCTCCGAGATCGCCGACATCCAGGACAAGGGGGAGGGCAAGAACGCCATCGTCGTGCTGCGCGGCCGCGGCACCGACCCTGACTGCGGTGAACTGATCGTCGAGACGTTGACCACCCTGGTCATCCGCCAGTCCGGCGGGTTCGGCGGGCAGCCGGGTCAGCGCCCCGTCCCGCCGGAGATCCCGGACCGTGAGCCAGACGCGCGCGTCGCCCTGCCCACCCGCGAGGATCAGGCGCTGATCTACCGGCTCTCCGGGGACCGCAACCCGTTGCACAGCGACCCCTGGTTCGCCAAGGAGCTGGCCGGATTCCCCAAGCCGATCCTGCACGGGTTGTGCAGCTACGGGGTGGCCGGCCGCGCGCTGGTCGCCGAACTCGGCGGCGGCGTGGCGGCCAACATCACCTCGATCGAGGCCCGGTTCACCGCGCCGGTGTTTCCCGGGGAGACGCTGACCACGCTGATCTGGCGCACCGAGCCGGGCATGGCGGTGTTCCGCACCGAGGCCTCCGCGCCCGACGGTTCCAACAACCGGGTGGTGCTGGACGACGGTGCGGTGGAGTACTGGCCACCGGGTGCACACCCCGCCGGGTGAGCGTGCGTTTGACAGGCGGCGATGCCGTTGGTCGCCGCCCACACCGGTTCGCTCACCGACGTGCACTCTCGTGGCCTCTAATGTCGTTGTCCGGCTTGCCGTTTCCGTTGTTGTGCAGATGCGTGTTCGATGTCGACGGTGCAGCATACCGCCCCTTCGGCGCGCAGGCGACGTCTGCCGCCCCGAAGGCGTCCTTGCTGATCGGTGTTCGCCCGGGCAGGCGTGACCGGCTCGCGACCGCTGGACGGCAGCGATATCGGGTGGCGCTCCGCGTGGGCAACTCCTCGAGTCTCGCGCCGGCTGCGGGCCGGCGGCCTCGGCGGCCCGGGCATAGCAGATTGTCTACAGTGCATACGGTGCACTAGCCACGCTGGTGTCCCGCCGAAGCCGCGCGGCCGCGCGCTTGTCGGGTCTTTTCGCTGTGTCTAAAGTGTGGAATTCGGCCGCCGCGGGTAGTGGATTCGAAGTAGGCCGATCAGGGGACCTTTCGGGAGGTGCGGTTTGGCCGACGGCGACACCGCCCTCGGATCTGCTGGCTATTTTCGGAATCACCGGGGATCTGGTCCGCAAATCCGGTCGGGGAACTGATGAACCGGGCGCGCGAAGAGCTGCGGCAGGCCGGGCAGTCGCTGTTGCGGGTTCGCCGCAGCTGGCAGCTGCCTGGACTCCCCCGAAACACGCACGTCGCAAAGTAAGGAGACAGCGAGAAGATGCAGCTAGGGATGATCGGCTTGGGCCGCATGGGCGCCAACATCGTGCGGCGGCTCGTCAAGGACGGGCACGAGTGCATCGTGTACGACCACAACCCCGACGCGGTCAAGGCGTTGGCCGGTGAGGACAACACGACCGGGGTGTCTTCGCTGTCAGAGCTCGCCCAAAAGCTGACCGCGCCGCGCGTGGTCTGGGTGATGGTGCCGGCCGGGACCATCACCACCGGGGTGATCGAGGAGCTGGCCAGGACGCTGGACTCGGGGGATATCGTCATCGACGGCGGCAACTCCTACTACCGCGACGACATCCGGCACGCAAAGACGTTGTCTCAGCACGGGATTCACCTGCTGGACTGCGGAACCAGCGGCGGGGTGTGGGGTCGGGAACGGGGCTACTGCCTGATGATCGGCGGTGACGCGGACGCGTTCGCCCACGCCGAACCGATCTTCGCCACCGTCGGCCCCGGGGTGGAGGCGGCGGCGCGCACGCCGGGCCGCGACGGCGAGGTCGCGAATTCGGAGAATGGCTACCTGCATTGCGGGCCGTCCGGCGCCGGGCACTTCGTCAAGATGGTGCACAACGGCATCGAGTACGGGATGATGGCGTCCCTCGCCGAAGGGCTGAACGTGTTGCGCAACGCCGACATCGGAAAGCACCCGCAGCGGGGTGACGCCGAAACCGCGCCGCTGCCCAACCCCGAGTTCTACCAATATGAATTGGATATCCCTGAGATCGCCGAGCTATGGCGCCGGGGCAGCGTCATCGGCTCCTGGCTGCTGGATCTGACCGCGATCGCGCTGCGCGATTCCCCCGGGCTGGAGGAATTCTCCGGGCGTGTCTCCGACTCGGGGGAGGGCCGGTGGACCGCCATCGCGGCGATCGACGAGGGAGTCCCCACCCCGGTGCTCACCACCGCGCTGCAGTCCCGCTTCGCCTCACGTCACCTCGACGACTTCGCCAACAAGGCCCTCTCGGCGATGCGCAAGCAGTTCGGCGGACACGCGGAGAACCCCGCTAACTGAGCGGCCCGTGCTTGACGAGGGCCACCACCGTTTCGCTGAACGCGGCATTGTCGGCATTGTCGGCGGCGCTGTGTCCGGCGCCGGGCAGGTCGACGATCTCCGCCTGCAGACCTGAGCTTCGGTTGTGCCCGCGGGGTACGGCGCTGCAAGTCATTGGCCGTCACCGGATTGCGCCGCCTCGCCGCGGCTCGAGCCGGTGGCCAGGATCAGTTCCTCGTGCAGCTCGAACCACACGGTGTGGTAGGAGTCGATCAACGGCCTGGTCAGCCACGCGGTCTCACCGGACCGGATTTTGTCCAGTGCCGCAACCAATTTCGGCAGGTATACGGCCAGTCGCGGCAACTGAGCCGCGGCCGCCTCGATGATCGGCACCGCCCGCGCGTGCACGTCGTCGAGGCGGGCCAACACCGCGGCGTCGTATCCGGCGTCGTCGTGAGTGTTGGGGATGCCCTCCGGGCCGCCCTTCAGTTGCCAGTCGGTGGTCAGCGACTTGAATTCGGCGTTGACGGACCGAAAGGCGTTGTACACCGCGCTCATCGCGGCGACGTCGATGCCCTTGCGCTCCGCGGCGAGCAGCGTCTCGAGCCTGGCCCGCCCGCTCTGGGTGATCCGCAGCGCCGTGCCGTCGACCAGCAAACCCGACGCGGTCAGTTGCTCGACGGTGCCGGCCACCATCTCGGTGTCCTGGTTCAAGGTCGCGGCCAGGTCGGCCAGGGATATCCGGCCTTTCAGCCGGATCGCCTGCAGCACCGGCAACTCGCTCACGGCGCCGTCTGACCTGCCAGCCGCAGCGCGTTCAGCATGACCATCAGCGGAGCGGCCGACACCACGTCGGTGTGGCCGGCATCGATGGCCGCGCGGACCGCGGCGCCGGAGGTGTCGTCCAGCCGCGGGTACTCGCCGGCGGCATGTGCCCGCAGCGGGCTGATCCGGCGCGCGATGCCGGCCAGCTCGCCCAGCTCCGGGGTGTCCGATTCCGACCATGCCGACGGGCTCAGGTTGCCCTCGCGCACCTCTCCCTCGTTGCCGTCGACGGTGATGTGCTTGCCGGCCAGCGCCGCCGCGACTCCGTGGCCGCAGCCCACCACGGCCACCCGGCCCAGTTCGCGGCTGACCACGGCCGCATGGCTGGCCGCGCCGCCGACCTCGGTGACGATGCCTTGGGCGGCCAGCATGCCCACGACGTCTTCGGGCCGGGTGTGGTCGCGCACCAGGATCACCGGCTCGCCGCGGTCGGCGGCCTTGAGCGCCTCGTCCAATTCGGTGTACGCCGTGCCCGTGGCCACACCCGGGCAGGCCGGCAGGCCCGTCGCCAGCAGCGGTGCGGCCAAACGCGCGTCCGGTTGCAATGCCGGCACCCGCAGCGTGTTGACGTGCGTGGGGGTTATCCGGCGCAGCGTCTCGGCGTCGTCGATGAGCCCTTCATGCCGCAGCTGCAGCGCCAGCCGCACCGCCGCCGGCGCCGACCGTTCGGCCGCCCGTGTCTGCAGCAGCCACAACTTGCCGCCATCGACGGTGAATTCGATCTCCTGGACATCGGAACCGAGTCGCTCCAGGCTGCGCGCGGCGGCCAGCAGTTCATCGTAGACGGCCGGTTGCTTGTCTCGGAGGGCAGCGATCGGTTCGACGTCCACTAGCCCCGACACCACGTCGTCGCCTTGGCCACCGGGTAGCCATTCGCCGAACGGCTCATTGGCACCCGTTATGGGATTGCGCGAAAAGACCGCTCCGGCACCGGAATCGCGACCACGGTTACCGAATACCATGGCTTGTACGATCACCGCGGTGCCGCCGCGTTCGAGGCCTCGGTGGGCACGGTAGGCGGCGGCGCGAGGGGAATTCCACGACGCGAACACCGCCTGGATGCCGGCGCGCAGTTGTGCGAAGGGGTCAGCGGGCGGTTGGCCGCCGTCAGCGGTCACGATGCGCCGGTACATGTCGGTGAACCGCCGTCGGGTGTCGCCGGCGAACGCACGGCCGCCGTCGGCGACCAGCGCCCGCTCGACCGCGTCGTTCATGCCGAGATCCAAGATGGTGTCCATCATGCCGGGCATGGAATCCGTGGCCCCCGAGCGCACGCTGACCAGCAAGGGAGCCGGGCCCCGCCCGAACGTGGCCGAGGTTTCCGCTTCCAGCCAACCGATCCCGCCGAGCACGTCATCCCAGATCTGCTCCATCGTCGGGTTGGGCTCGGCGAGGTAGCTGGAACCGGCTTCGGTGGTGATGCAGAACGCCGGCGGTACCGGCAACTGGTTCCGGCGCATCATGTCGATGCTGTGGCCCTTGTTGCCCACCAGCTCCCGGGGCTGTTCCGCATCGCCGTTCAGCAACACCACGGTGTTGCTCACGGACGGGCGATTTCCTCGTCCGGTACCAGTCGTGATGCACCCCCTGGTGGTTGCCATACTCAACGGGCAAACGCCGGAACGCCCGATATGTTCCCACACGTTAGCCGAACCCCCGATGCTCTAGCTTTGCGCCTATGAGTCCCTATGACGTCGGCTTGCTGGTCCTGCGGCTGGTCTTGGGCGTGACTTTGGCCGCGCATGGCTACAACAAGTTCTTCGGCGGCGGACGGATTCTCGGCACCGCACGTTGGTTCGAGAGCATCGGGATGAGGCCGGGCAAGTTTCATGCCACGGTGGCCGCCACGACCGAAATGGCCGCCGGTGTGGGCTTGGCCGCGGGGTTGCTCACACCGGTCCCGGCCGCGGGTTTTGTCTCGCCGATGCTGGTCGCAGCCTGGACCGTGCACCGCGCCAACGGCTTCTTCATCGTCAAGGAGGGCTGGGAGTACAACCTGGTGCTGGCGCTTAGCGCGGTCGCGGTGGCAACGCTGGGGGCGGGCCGGCTCAGCCTGGACTGGCTGTTCTTCGGGAAAAACTGGCTCGACGGGTGGCAAGGGCTGTCGATCTCGGTGGGGCTGGGACTGACGGGGCTATCGGCCAGTTGCCGATCTTCTACCGCCCGCCGGCCAAACGAGCCGGGTAGCCGCGAACCGCGGCGGGGCGCGGGCATTTGGTATCGCCGTGGGTGCTTTTGCGGGTGGTCCGGCCCCGTCCGGCGATGGGTTGGTGGCCGGCACAGGCGAAGGTGCGGGCGTTGCCATCGACGGTGCCGCAGGTGTCGCGCACGCGCTCGGTCGCGCTGGAGGGCGGCCTCGATCCGGTCGCGGCCATCGTTGCCGCACGTCAGCGCCCACACCCACGTGGCGATCGGGACGGGCTTGGCGGCCCGCAGAAGTTTCGCATCCCGACGCGTCGCGTCCGGGAATCTATCGTGACGGTCCTGGCGGTGCCGGGACCCAATTGTTACCCCAACCTGAGCATGCGCGGCGAAAAGGAGTTCTAGTCTGTGAAGCCATGGGACTCCTCAAGCCCGACGTGCCGCAGATCGACGTGGTGGAGTGGAGCAAGGGGACCCGCAGCGAGAAGATCCGCCCGATGGCCCAGCATTGGGCCGAGGTTGGTTCCGGCGCGCCGGTCGCGCTGCACCTGCTCTATGTGGTCAAAATCCTGCTCTACATCCTCATGGGTTGGCTGTTCGCGTTGGCCACCAACGGCATCCACGGGTTCACCGGCGTCGCGTCCTGGTGGTCGGAGCCGATCGTGTTCGAGAAGGTCGTGCTCTACACCATGTTGTTCGAGGTGCTCGGGCTGGGCTGCGGCTTCGGGCCGTTGAACAACCGGTTCCTTCCGCCGATGGGCTCGATCCTGTACTGGATGCGCTTCGGCACCATCCGGCTGCCACCGTGGCCGGACCGGGTCTCGTGGACGCGGGGCACCAAACGCATGCCGATCGACGTCGCGCTGTATGCGCTGCTGCTCTTGGTGATCCTGGGCGCGTTGCTCTCGGACGGCACCGGCCCGGTGCCCGAGCTGGGCACCACGATCGGGCTGCTGCCGGTCTGGAAGATCGTGACGATCCTGGTGATCCTCGGTGTGCTGGGGTTGCGCGACAAGGCGATTTTCCGGGCCGCCCGGGGTGAGGTGTATGCGAGTATGGCGGTCACGTTCCTGTTCGGCGGCGTTGACATGATCGTCGCCGCGAAGCTGGTTTTCCTGGTGATCTGGGTGGGCGCGGCGACGTCGAAGCTGAACAAGCACTTCCCGTTCGTAATCTCCACGATGATGTCCAACAACCCGTTGGTGCGCCCGCGGTGGCTGAAGCGGCGCTTCTTCGAGAAGTTCCCGGATGACCTGCGCCCCGGGTGGCCGTCTCGATTTATTGCCCACGTGAGCACGGCCATCGAGATGCTGGTGCCGCTGGTGCTGTTCTTCGCACACGGCGGCTGGCCGACCACGGTGGCCGCCGTCGTGATGGTGTGCTTTCATCTCGCGATACTGACGTCGATTCCCACGGGGGCGCCCCTGGAGTGGAACGTCTTCATGATCTTCGGGCTGTTGTCGTTGTTCGTCGCGCATGCCCGCATCGGGCTGGGCGACGTCAAACATCCGGTACCGGTGGCCATCCTGTTCGCCGTCATCGCCGGCACCGTCATGCTCGGCAACATGTATCCCCGCAAGATCTCGTTCCTGCCGGCCATGCGCTACTACGCCGGCAACTGGGACACCACGCTGTGGTGCGTCAAGGGATCGGCCAACGACAAGATATCCAGGGGCATCGTGGCCATCGCCAGCATGCCGCAGGCCCGGCTGGAGCGGTTCTACGGCAGCCCGGAGGCGGCGCAGATCCCGACCTACTTGTGGTATGCGTTCCGCGGCCTCAACACTCACGGCAGGGCGCTCTTCACGTTGGCGCACCGGGCCATGGCGGGCCAGAACGAGGACGACTACGTCATCACCGACGGCGAGCACGTCTGCAACACCGCCATCGGATGGAACTTCGAGGACGGCCACCTGCACAATGAGCAACTGATCGCCGCGTTACAGGAGCGCTGCCACTTCGAGCCGGGTGAAGTCCGCGTCGTCCTGCTCGACGCGCAGCCGATCCACAAGCAAACCCAGGAGTATCGGCTGGTGGACGCGGCCACCGGTGAGTTCGAGCGCGGCGTGGTCAAGGTCTCCGACATGGTGGCCCGCCAGCCGTGGGACGACGACGTCCCGATCGAGTTGCTGCCCGCCGAGGCCCGGCAGGCAGAACCAAGCTAAACGCCCGCCCGGACCTCCTGCGCCGCGGCCACCATGTTCTGCAGCGCCGCGGTCGCCTCGTCGACGGAACGGGTCTTCAACCCGCAGTCCGGATTGACCCAGAGGCGTTGCGCCGGTATGGCTTTCAATGCGGCGCGGAGCGATTCGGCGATCTCGCCGGTCTGCGGCACCCGAGGTGAGTGGATGTCGTAGACGCCGGGACCCACGCTGTTGGCAAACCCCACCGAGTTCAGGTCGTCGAGCACCTCCATGTGTGAACGCGCCGCTTCGAGCGACGTCACGTCGGCGTCCAGGTCGGCGATCGCCCCGATCACCTCACCGAACTCCGAGTAGCACAAGTGGGTGTGGATCTGTGTCGAGTCGGCGACGCCCGAGGTGGCCAGGCGGAAAGCCTCGATGGCCCAACGCAAATATTCGCCCTGCGCGGCGCGGCGCAGCGGCAGCAACTCCCGCAGCGCGGGCTCGTCTACCTGGATGATGGAGATCCCGGCGGCCTCGAGGTCGACGGTCTCGTCGCGAATGGCCAGCGCAACCTGGTTGGCGGTGTCGGCCATCGGTTGGTCGTCGCGGACGAATGACCAGGCCAGGATCGTGACCGGACCGGTCAGCATGCCCTTGACCGGTTTTTTGGTCAGCGACTGGGCGTAGGCGATCCACTCGACCGTCATCGGGTGGGTGCGCCAAACGTCGCCGTAGAGGATCGGCGGGCGCACGCAGCGGCTGCCGTAAGACTGCACCCAGCCGTTCTCGGTGGATAAAAAACCCACCAGCTGCTCGGCGAAGTACTGGACCATGTCGTTGCGTTCCGGTTCCCCG
>JAQTVU010000063.1 GCA_028706695.1 Mycobacterium sp. | reverse complement strand
CGACGGCCGGGTGCAGCAATCCGTGGTCAGCCTGCTCAATCCGGGTGTGGATCCAGGACCCACGCACGTGCACGGCCTGACGGCGGCCATGCTCAAGCACCAGCCGCGGTTCGCCGACATCCTCGGCGAGGTGGTCGAGGGGCTGCGCGGCCGCACGCTGGTGGCCCACAACGCCGCCTTCGACTACGCGTTCCTGGCCGCGGAGGCCGAGCTGGCCGGCGCCGAGCTTCCCGTCGACACCGTGATGTGCACCCTCGAGCTGGCCGGTCGGCTGGACTTGGGCGTCGACAACCTGCGCCTGGAGACGCTGGCGGCGCACTGGGGCGTGACGCGGCGACGGCCGCATGACGCCTTCGACGACGCCCTGGTGCTGACCGGGGTGCTCGCGTCGGCGCTGCAACGGGCGCGCGAACGTGACGTCTGGCTGCCGGTGCATCCGGTGACGCGGCGGCGATGGCCCAACGGCCGGGTCACGCATGACGAGCTGCGGCCGCTGAAGGCGCTGGCCCCCCGGCTGCCCTGCCCGTATCTCAACCCGGGGCGGTACGTGCGGGGCGGGCCACTGGTGCAGGGCATGCGGGTGGGACTGGCCGCCGAAGTGCGGCGCACGCATGAGGAACTCATCGAGCGGATGCTGCACGCCGGGCTGGCCTACCGCGACGGCGTCGACCCGGAGACGTCGCTGGTGGTCTGCAACGACCCCGGCACCGAGCAGGGCAAAGGCCCTCTGGCGCGGCAGCTGGGTGTGCCGACGATCGGCGAGGAGCAGTTCATCGATCGCCTCGGTGCGGTCGTCGGCGGCGTCAGCGTGGGGGAGTTCGTCGACGCCTCCGCGCCGGATACGCAGCTGGCCCTGTTCTGAGGCCGGCCGTCACTGCAGCGCCTTGCCCTTGAGCGTGTCGAACTCGTCCGGGGTGATCGTCCCGGCGTCCAGCAGCTCCTTGCCATGTGCGATCTCCTGGGCCGGCGACCGGCCGGCGGCCTCGCGGAGGTAGGCCTGGCTTCCCCGCTTGACCAGTGCGGCGGCCTCCCGCGCCCGCATCGTCATGTCTTCGCCTCGCACGATCAGGTAGACCAGCGCCGTCAGATATGGAAACAGCACCAGGAAGACCACCCACACCGCCTTGACCCAGCCGGCGGTCTGGTGGTCACGCCAGAACAGGTCGGCCATGATGCTGAACAGGATGAGCAGGTAGGCGATGAACGCGAAGACGACGATGGCCGACCACAAGAAGCCCCAGGAGGTGTGCCACACGGTGATTCGCTCCTTCCCGCCGTGAGCAGTCAACGCGAGGCGCGGTTGACCGCCGAGACGATGGCGCGCAGTGATGCGGTGGTGATCGACGACGCAATACCCACACCCCAGACGGTGCGACCGTCCAGGTGACCCGATGGGCGCCGACCCGCTTCGCCCGGCTGCGCCGCGCTCGCGATCGTCACCGAAGCCTCCACATAGGCCGCCGCCTGGGCGTCGCCGCCCGCGCTCATCGCGTGCTCGAAGTAATCCAGGACGGCCACATCGAACCCGATGTGGCGCAGCGCGTCGACGAACGCGTCCAGGGGGCCGGTGCCGACACCGCTGATCTCGGTCTCGACCCCATCGACCCGGACGGTCGCGACGATGCTGGTCACGCCGTTTTCCTCTTCGGAGGCCTCGACACGCTGCCTGATCCGCTCCAACGGGCGCACGGGCGCCAGGTACTCGGCGGAGAATGCCTCCCACATCGCCTTGGGCGAAACCTCACCGCCCTCGCCCGCGCTGCCCTCTGCGATCTGCTGGATCACCTGGGAGAACTCGATCTGCAGACGCCGCGGCAACACCAGGCCGTGATCGGTTTTCATGATGTAGGCCACCCCGCCCTTGCCGGACTGCGAGTTGACGCGGATCACCGCCTCGTAGGTGCGGCCGACGTCTTTGGGGTCGATCGGCAGATACGGCACCTGCTAGAGCATCTCCTCGACGTCGATGCCGGCGGCGTCGGCGTCGACCTTCATCTGGTCGAGGCCCTTGTTGATGGCATCCTGGTGGCTGCCGGAGAACGCGGTGTAAACCAGGTCGCCGCCGTACGGGTGACGTTCGTGCACCGCCAACTGGTTGCAGTACTCCACGGTGCGACGGATCTCGTCGATGTTGGCGAAGTCGATTTGCGGGTCGACGCCGCGGGAGAACAGGTTGAGACCCAGCGTCACCAGACACACGTTGCCGGTGCGCTCGCCGTTGCCGAACAGGCAGCCCTCGATCCGGTCGGCGCCCGCCTGATAACCCAACTCGGCCGCGGCGACCGCGGTTCCGCGGTCGTTGTGCGGGTGCAGGCTCAAGATGACGGAGTCCCGGCGCGCCAGGTTGCGGCTCATCCACTCGATCGAGTCGGCGTAGATGTTGGGCGTCGCCATCTCCACGGTGGCGGGCAGGTTGAAGATGATCGGGTTGTCCGGTGTCGGGGCGATGATTTCGCCGACGGCATCACACACCTGCCGGGCGTATTCGAGTTCGGTGCCGGTGTAGGACTCCGGCGAGTACTCGAACCGCCACCGCGTGCCACGGTACTTGGCGGCCTCCTCGACGCACTTGCGGGCGCCGTCGATCGCGATGGCCCGCACGGCGGCCCGGTCGGCGCGGAACACCACGCGGCGCTGCAGGATCGACGTCGAGTTGTAGAAGTGCACAATCACCTGCCGCGCGCCCTCGCAGGCGTGGAAGCTGCGCTCGATCAGCTCCGGGCGGCACTGGGTGAGCACC
This sequence comes from Mycobacterium sp., assembly GCA_028706695.1. Classification (GTDB taxonomy): domain Bacteria; phylum Actinomycetota; class Actinomycetes; order Mycobacteriales; family Mycobacteriaceae; genus Mycobacterium. Next base: position 5,858 of record JAQTVU010000063.1, on the reverse strand, counting down.
TGGATGGTGACGTCATCGGGAATGGCGCCGTCGGCGATGATCTCGCGGACGAAGTCGAAGTCGGTCTGGCTGGCCGAGGGGAACCCGACCTCGATTTCCTTGTAACCCATGCTCACCAGCAGGTCGAACATGCGGCGCTTGCGGGCTGGGCTCATCGGATCGATCAGCGCCTGGTTGCCGTCGCGCAGGTCCACCGCGCACCACAGGGGCGCGGTGTCGATGACGCGGTCGGGCCAGGTGCGGTCCGGCAGCCGGACGGGCTCGACCTCGTCGGCGAACGGCCGGTACCGGTTGACCGGCATCGATGACCCCCGCTGGGGATTCCACGCCGGCTGGCCCGGCCGGCGCGGGCCGGTGGGCCTGACGATGGCTCGTTTGGAGGTGTACGCGTCGGGATTGGAAGTCACGGTATTGCTCCGGGGTGTCAGAGGGAATCTCAGACCGGCGCATCACCGACACCCGCGACGGGTGGCCGGTCCGGATCAGACCCCGTCGCGGCGTCCGAGGAGGAGCACCCGCTGCACGACCCGCACTCTACCGTGCCCGGCCGCTGCGCCAAAACCGCCGACCGCTCGGTCCTGCCGACAAAACCGGTCCAGGGCCAGTCCAGAGCCGGTCCAGGGCCAGTCCAGGGCCAGTCCAAAGCCAGGTCTCCAAACTACTCGCACCGCTGGACGTATTCTGATGGCTCGGGACGCAGCGGCAGCTGCGCATCTCGGGGAGCGGAAGGGAAGCGGAAGGGGAACAGTGGCGCTCGTCGTGCAGAAGTACGGCGGATCTTCGGTGGCCGACGCCGATCGGATCCGCCGGGTCGCCGAGCGCATCGTCGAGACAAAAAAGCGGGGAAACGACGTCGTCGTGGTGGTCTCGGCGATGGGTGACACCACCGATGACCTGCTGGACCTGGCTCAGCAGGTGTGTCCCGCCCCGCCGCCCCGGGAACTGGACATGCTGCTGACCGCCGGTGAGCGCATCTCCAACGCGCTGGTGGCCATGGCCATCGAGTCGTTGGGCGCGCACGCCCGGTCGTTCACCGGCTCGCAGGCCGGTGTCATCACCACCGGCACGCACGGCAACGCGAAGATCATCGACGTCACGCCCAGCCGGGTGCAGGCCGCGCTGGACGAAGGCCGGATCGTGCTGGTCGCCGGGTTCCAGGGCGTCAGCCAGGACACCCGCGACGTCACCACGCTGGGCCGCGGCGGGTCGGACACCACCGCGGTAGCCCTGGCAGCCGCGCTGGGCGCCGACGTCTGCGAGATCTACACCGACGTCGACGGCATCTTCAGCGCCGACCCGCGCATCGTGTCCAACGCCAGGAGGCTGGACACGGTCACCTTCGAGGAGATGCTGGAGATGGCGGCGTGCGGCGCCAAGGTGCTGATGCTGCGCTGCGTGGAATACGCCCGCCGCTACAACGTGCCGGTGCACGTGCGCTCGTCGTACTCCGACAAACCCGGCACCGTCGTTACCGGATCGATCAAGGACACCCCCATGGAAGACCCCATCCTGACCGGCGTCGCCCACGACCGCAGCGAGGCCAAGGTGACCATCGGGGGCATCCCCGACATCCCCGGCTACGCGGCCAAGGTTTTCCGGGCGGTCGCCGACGCCGACGTCAACATCGACATGGTGTTGCAGAACGTCTCCAAGGTTGAAGACGGCAGGACCGATATCACCTTCACCTGCTCCCGCGACAGCGGACCCACCGCGGTGGCGAAGCTGGACGCGCTCAGAGACGAGATCGGCTTCACCCAGCTCCTCTACGACGACCACATCGGCAAGGTGTCGCTGATCGGGGCGGGCATGCGCAGCCACCCCGGTGTCACGGCGACCTTCTGTGAGGCGCTGGCCGCGGTCGGCGTCAACATCGAGCTGATCTCCACCTCCGAAATCCGGATCTCGGTGCTGTGCCGCGACACCGAGCTGGACAAGGCCGTCGTCGCCCTGCACGAGGCCTTCGGCCTCGGCGGCGCGGAGACCGCGACGGTGTATGCGGGAACGGGCCGGTAGATGGGGGTGCACGGGCTGTCGATCGGCGTGGTGGGCGCCACCGGCCAGGTGGGTCAGGTGATGCGCACGCTGCTCGACGAACGCGACTTCCCGGCCGAGACGGTGCGGTTCTTCGCCTCGGCCCGCTCCCAGGGCCGCAAGCTGCCCTTCCGCGGCCAGGAGATCGAGGTCGAGGACGCCGCGACGGCCGACCCGACCGGGCTGGACATCGCGTTGTTCTCGGCCGGCTCGGCGCTGTCGCGGGTGCAGGCGCCCCGCTTCGCCGCGGCCGGGGTGACGGTGATCGACAACTCGTCGGCGTGGCGCAAGGACCCCGACGTGCCGCTGGTGGTGTCCGAGGTGAACTTCGAACGAGACGTCGCCCGAGCCCGGCCGCTCGCGAAGGGCATCATCGCCAACCCGAACTGCACCACGATGGCCGCGATGCCGGTGCTCAAGGTGCTGCACGACGAGGCGGGGCTGATCCGGTTGGTGGTCTCGAGCTACCAGGCCGTGTCCGGCAGCGGCCTGGCCGGGGTGGGCGAGTTGGCCGGCCAGGCGCGCGCGGTCATCGGCGAGGCCGAGCGACTGGTGCACGACGGCGGCGCCCTGGACTTCCCGGCGCCGAGAACATATGTGGCACCGATCGCGTTCAACGTGGTGCCGCTGGCCGGGTCATTGGTCGACGACGGGTCCGGGGAGACCGACGAGGACCAGAAGCTGCGTCACGAGAGCCGCAAGATTCTCGGCATCCCCGACCTGGCCGTCAGCGGCACCTGCGTGCGGGTGCCGGTGTTCACCGGGCACTCGCTGTCGATCAATGCCGAGTTCACCCGGCCGCTGTCGCCCGAGCGGGCCCGGCAATTGCTGGATGGCGCCCCGGGGGTCAAGCTGGTCGACGTGCCCACGCCGTTGGCGGCGGCCGGTCTCGACGAATCGCTGGTCGGCCGCATCCGGCGTGACCCGGGGGTGCCCGACGGGCGCGGCCTGGCGTTGTTCGTTTCCGGTGACAACCTGCGCAAAGGGGCGGCGCTGAACACCATCCAGATCGCCGAGCTGCTGGCCGCTCAGCAGTGACGTGCGGGTGCGCTCCGCCCACGCCCGCCTACTTTCGCGGTGTTCGCTGTCGGTCGCGGCTTTGTTTGTGCCGCAATGGCTTTGGGTGGTCCGCGCCGATCCGCCGGCGCCGGCGCCGGCGCCGATCCTGCAGCCGCTGGCGCCCGGCCAGGTGGTGCGGATCGGTCCGACGGCCGGCACCGGCACCCCGACCGGCGACTACGGCATCGGCGCGACCGACCTGTGCGAGTTCGTCGAATTCCCCAGCGAGTTGCTGCAGGTCTGCGGGGACAGCTTCGCCGGGCAGGGCGTCGGTTTCGGTGGCTGGCACTCGCCGGTGGCGCTGCGCGTGGACACCGCGTCCGTCGACGACCCGGGCGGGATCCGCTACACCGGCGTCACGGGAACGAGCAGGCCGCTGCTGGCCGATCCCACGCCGCCGGGCGACTCACAACTGCCCGCCGGCGTGGTTCAGATCAACCGGCGCAACTACTTGATGGTGACCACGACCAGGAACCTGGAACCGCAGAACTCCCGGCTGGTGACGGCCGAACCGCAGCGCCCCGGCTGGCAGACCGTGGCCGGATCACGCTGCGCCGCCTCCTACCAGGGTGGTGCGCAGACGCAGATCAGCGGCTATTACGACCCCATCCCGACCCGGGAGTCGCCCACCGGCTGGGTTTACATCGTGGCCGACAGCTTCGCCCGCAGAGATCCGGTGCGGCTCTATCGGGCCACACCGCAGACCTTCACCGACCGGTCGCGCTGGCAGGGCTGGGCAGCCGGCTCCGCCGGTGGCTGGAACAAGCCGCCCACCCCGCTGTGGCCGGGGATGGTGGGTGAGATGTCGATCCGGCAGATCGATGGCAAAACCGTGCTGTCCTACTTCAACGCCGGCACAGGCAACATGGAGGTCCGCGTGGCCAACGACCCGACCGGGCTGGGCGAGGCGCCGGTGACGACGGTGGTGCAGCACGACGAGTGGCCCGAGCCGCCGGAAAGCTTGCCGCCGCCCAACGACAACCGGCTCGCCCAGCCCTACGGCGGCTACATCTCGCCGGGCTCCACGCTCGACGAGCTGCGCATCTTCGTCAGCCAGTGGGACACCCGGGCCCGCGAAACCGCGCCATACCGGGTGATCCAGTTCGCCGTCAACCCGTTCAAGCCCTGATCGACAGGCGCGCGGCCGCGCACAAATCACAGGGAGCTATCGCCTTGACACTGCGCCTGCCGGCCGAGCTGGCCCGGCCCGCCGCCCGGGCCGCCCACACAGATCGAAGAGCCGCCGCGCAACCTCGGCGGCCGCTGGGGTGAGGGCACTCGCCTCATAGCCGCTACATAAGTAGTGCACAGTCGCGGCCAGTGTCTACGCGTGCATCATTGATCTCATGAGAGAAACACCTGAAACCTCGATCGCGGGGACGGCCACCGCCGCGGCGCCGGCGCCTGCGCCGGTCGGAGAAGCGGCCTACCAGAGCCCGCGGGTCTTCCGGTTCGCGGCCTGGGTCGCCATCGTCGCCGGGACCGTGTTCATCGTCGCGGTCATCTTCTTCACCGGTTTCGTGCTGGGCAGGCACGCCGGCTTCCCTGCCGGCTTCCCCGGCGGCTTGCACCGCGGTCATCGCGCGCACCCCGCCATGATGAAGCATCCGGGCGGGCCCGGCGGTGGCGGACCCGCGGCGGTCCCGGGCGGTGGGTCCGGGACCTTCCGTCCCGGCGCCGGCCCCGGTCAGGTGCCGTCGTCGCTGGCTCCCCTGCCTTCCCCCTAAGCCGGCCCCGTCCGGTCCGTCAGCAAACCGAAGCCCGGCGATCGCCCGCGTGCCTCGCTCCTTGCCCTCATAACCGGTACCTAACCGTCGAATCTCAATTCACCGCACTTTTGTGGCCGAGACCTGTCGGCCCGTCACCGGCAGGGGCAGTATGCAGGGCATGACCGAAACACCTGAACCCTCGGCGCCGCGGCCTTCCGGGCCCGCAACGCCGCCGCCGTCCGGGCCTGCAACGCCGCCGCCCACCGCCATGACACTGCCGCCGCCGGTGCAGCGGACGAAGCCGCCGCGGCTCTACACGGCCGCAGCGTGGGTGGTCATCGTCGCCGGGATCGTGTTCATCCTGTCGGTCATCTTCTTCTCCGGCGCGATGGTGTTCGGAGACGACCACTGGTACCGCCATCCGCCCGGCACCATGTTCAAACCCGGCGGCGGCCCCGGCCCGGGTAACGGGCCGTGGTTCGGCCCCGCGGGTCCCGGGATGATCGTCGTGCCCGGCGGCCCCGGCGGCATGGGTCCGGGCGGGATGGGTGGCCCGGGTGGCATGGGTCCGGGTGGCATGGGGGGCCCGGGGGGCATGGGTCCGGGTGGCATGGGTCCGGGTGGCATGGGTGGCCCGGGTGGCATGGGTCCGGGTGGCATGGGTGGTCCGGGTGGCATGGGTCCGGGCGGGATGGGTCCCGGAGGCATGGGCCCGGGCGGGCCGGCTCCGTCGCCCACCTCTCCGGGACCTGGACCGCGCCCGTAGCGGATTGGGGTATGCGGCTTTGCCGCATACCCCAATCCGCTGGGCTGTCACAGGCGCCACCAGGTTCAACCGGGAACGGGGTAACGGTCACCCGGCGTGGGCGAGCGCGCTCGTTGCGGCTGGGCGGGCCGGATTCGGCTCCTGGCATCCGTCGGTTCTAAAGCTCTTGACGTCCTCCCCGCAGTGAACTGCGGGGATTCCTCGTGCCGGCCGGCTGTCTCGATGGCCGCTCATGCGGCCATCGCCGTGGGCTGGTCGGTAGTGGAGGTTTGCGCCGAGCGGCTCTGTCGCAT
>JAQTVU010000062.1 GCA_028706695.1 Mycobacterium sp. | reverse complement strand
CCCTGGCGCCCCGGCAAGCCGCCGTCAGGCCTCGACGGGCCCACATTCGCACGCCGGTCGGCCTGCCGCCGATCCGGCGTAGGCTGCCAGCGGGGACTTCTGGTGTACAGCGTGGTATCTGATCGAAGGAGTACGCATGACCGATGTGCACGTCTCGCTGCCGCCCGCGTTGCGCCGGGCGCTGGACCTGCTTGCCGACCCGCCGGCGAACCCTGATGTGAGCAAGGGATATCTCGACCTGCTCGGCGCCGGTGATGACGCCGTCCCGAAGAACAACGGGCCGATCCAGGCGGCGTGGGCGTCACCGATCGGGTCGATGCTCTACGACAACGCGCAGGCCCTTTCGCGGCGGCTGATCAGCGCATGGCAGCACCCGGTCGAGTGGCTGCGGATTCCGCGGGGCGGGATCGCGCTGGACGTCGGTTCGGGCCCGGGCAACGTCACCGCGTCATTGGCCCGGGCCGCCGGCCCGGAGGGGCTGGCGTTGGGCGTGGACATCTCCGAGCCGATGCTGGCCCGCGCCGTTCGCCGCGAGGCAGGTCCCCAGGTCGGCTTCATCCGGGCCGACGCTCAACGACTTCCGCTGCGCGACGACACCGTCGACGCGGTCGTCTCGATTGCGGTGCTGCAACTGGTGCCGGATCCGGGCGCCGCGCTGGCGGAGATCGCCCGGGTGCTGCGCCCGGGCGGACGACTGGCCATCATGGTGCCAACCGTCGGGCGCGCCGCACAGGTCTGGCGGCTGGTGCCGAACGTCGGGGCGCACGTGTTCGGCGACGACGAGATCGGCGACCTCCTAGAAGAAAACGGGTTCGCCGGCGTGCGCGTCAAGAATTTCGGCACGATTCAGTGGGTGCGCGCCAAAAGGTAGGCTCACTGGCCTTGCGCGAGCGTAGCAAGCCGGTCCATCGATTCGCGCAACATGTCGGGTGTCGTGGCGCGGGCGCGGGGCAGGCGGGTGCTGTCGGTCAGCGCAGTCCAGTCGTAGGTGTGCGTCACGCTGGTGAGCGTGGGGTCGATCTGGTTGAGTTCCCATCGCCACAGGTGGCCGGGCGGCTGTCTTTTGGGCTCCGCCGGGCACCACGCGATCTTGCTGCCTTCGATGAATTCCACGACGTGGTTCTCCCGCACGGCACCATTGGTCAACGTCGTCTTGAAGACGTCGCCGACGCCGTGGACGCGCTGACCCGGTTCGGCCGACGCAAGGTTGGCGTTGCCGTCCCACCTCGGCTGATTGGCCGGGTCGGCGATCAATTCGAAGATCCGCTCGGCGCTCGCGGATATCACGCGGGTGGCGCTCACGATACGTTCGGATTCCATGTTGGGCATATCGATATCCAAACACGTCCGGCCCGGCGAGGCCGTGGGCGTCACCGGGCCACCCGTGTCTGCCCGGAGCGCACGCCCATCGTCGCAAGGCCGGGGCCCTGCCTTCGGGCGAACCCTTTCCAGCTCAGCACCGTTCGGCGCCCCGGCGCATCAGACGCGGGTTGGTGAAGGTGTGGCGCCGCCTGGTGTTGAGCACGGCCTGTAACGCGTCGCAGGCGCACGCCTTGATCGGGGCGACGACATCGAGGTGGCTGGGGCGCTGGCTGATCCAATCCTGCAGTGTGGGCACGTTGGGCAGTCCCTTCTATGCGGTCGGGATGGCTGGTTGCGGGACGGTCTAGTGGAAAGTCCACCGTGGCCGCCTTACGCGGATACCGCAGCGAGGTAAACGCCATGAAAAAGTTGCTGTGGTGTCGGGCACAGCCGAAACCGCTTGGGTCGGACCGACACAGCGGGCACCCCGGCTTAGCCAGCCGATGCCCCGCCGGCCCAACCGATCCGCCGCCTCATCGGATGTCGGCATTCGCGCCAAGGTCGGCGCGGCGACGGTCGCGGCCGCCGCGGCCTGGGTCGCCAGCGCCGCACCCGAAGTGAGCGATGCGCTGCGCCCCGGGCACTTCGGCATGCACCCGATGCCCGTAGGGCACGATCGCATGGGTCGACGCCGCCGGTCGACGTGGGCACGCCGGCCGCTTCACCGCACCGGTCGTGCCGAGCACAAATTCCGACCACACCGGCGCGCCGGGCTTGTGATGGACGACCGGGGGCCCCTGCTCGGGGCGGCGGCCCACCGGGGTGGGCAGGACCCGGCCCGACGAACGGTCAGCCGCCGGACATCTCGCCCAGCGTGTCGTCCACCCAGGTCCGCAACGCGCCGATCGGCGCGGCACCGGACTGCTGGCCCAGCACCGTGCCGTCCCGCAGCAGCAGCAGGGTCGGTACCGCGCGGACCGAAAAGCGCCGGGACAGCACGGGTGCCGCATCGACGTCGACCTTGACCAGTTTCAGCCGGCCCGCCCGCTCCCCGGCGAGTTGTTCCAGCGCGGGACTGACCATGCGGCATGGACCGCACCAGGTTGCCCATAGGTCGACCAGCACCGGCACCGACGACTTCTCGGCGACGTCGGCGAAGGTCTCGTCGCGGGCGTCGACGATCCACGGAAGCCACTGGCGACATTGCGCGCAGCGCGGTTTGCCTGCCGCGGCGGCCGGCACCCGGTTCCGCCGACCGCAGTGGGGGCAGGTCACAATCCCCGCGTCATCACTCATGCCGACGATCCCATCACGAAGCCAACGCTGGTGCAGTGTAGTTTGCGCCCCCGCCTCAGCCCCCGCCGGTGGCCCTCTCGATGTCGAGGAGCTGCTCGCCGCGCCGCTCCTGCTCGTAGGCGTCGCGGCCGCCGCGCAGACCGAACAACCGCTTCGAGAACAGCAGGTAGACCACCGCGGCCACATTGACGGTGAAGGTGACCACCCGGGTCATGGTGACGCCCTTGGTCAGGTCATAGATCTCCAACGGCAAAAACACCGAGGTGGCCACCACCGCGAAATACTCGCCCCAGCGTTTGAGCAACCACAGGCCCACGCCTTCGACGATCTCCACCAGCGCATAGGCGACCAGGGCCACGGCCAGCAGGGTAAGGGTGGACGGTTTCACCGCCAGCGCCTTTTCCAGCTCATGCACCGCGGTCATCTGGTCGACCCGGAAACCGCTGGCGCGCAACAGCGGCAGGTCACGGTCAAGGGTAGCCTGGATGGACCCACGCGCCCCGTGGAACCTCCACACCGCATAGGCCGCCAGCCCGATCAGCACCGCCCGGACCAAACGCTCCAACCCGATCGCCCGGACGATGGTTGCTTGCCGTAATGCCTTGCCGCGCAAGATCGTCGGAGCGTCGGCCGCGCGGCCGTGACGGTCTGGCTCGCCGAGGACGAATTCCGCGCAACGCAGACAGCGCCACACTCGCCCCAGACCGGTGTCGCCGCTGAGCCGCTCCGCGAGGACCTGGTCGTCGGGCGCATAGGTGATGTGCCCACAGAACCCGCAGGCAACCAGCTCCCACCGGTTGACGCCGCGCCCTTTGCACATGGACCCCGATCATTCAGGTCGGGCAGCAAACGGCGCAAGGCGACGCGCGCCGGCCGAACGACGCGCGCGACCTCAACGGCCCGCCACGCCGTCGGCGTTGTGCACAACACCGCTGCCGCAAGCGGATTCGCTGATCCGCGATCCATGGCGGCAGCGCTGATCGACGATTGCTCCTCGCTGAGCTTCGTCCCGATGAGCTGTATCGGCCGCATGCTGCGCCGGCACAGCGGGTGCAGCCGGTGCAGGCTATCGTCAGCGCGACGTGTCCACAGTGGAAACCGGTGCGGCAACGGTCGCGACGGGACGTTTGTAGCGACCGGGTTGCCGTCGCAGAGAAACCCGATGGTGGTGAACTCGACGAGTAGCTGGTCGAGAATGTGGCGTGCCGGGCTCGAAATCTCGTAGTTGTCCAACGTGGCGACCGCCCGGATCGCCCGCGCCAGCGCGGTCATGCGGTGCGACCACCCCGGCAGAGCGGTGCGTGGGCGGCGGAACCGTCGGCACCGGCAACGCGTCGTATCGGACATGGCGGATAAGGACTTGGTTATCGACGATATCGACGATGTTGACGATGTCGACGATCCGTGGTTCCGCGGCGGGGTTTGCCAAATTTTGATATGCGGGTCGCCGAACTTTTGGATTGCCTTGCAGGAATACCACACACGCCGTCGCAAAAGTTCTGCGACCGCGTTGCTGACGCCGGCGTCCGAAGGGTAGCCTAAGCGCTGTTTCCGCTACGGCCGCTAGCCGAACCCGTTGCCGACGGTCGCCACCTGCGATGAGTTGAAGGATGACGATGCTCGCCACCGACGGGCCCGTGGCCCCGGCGTCGACGGCCGTGCGCTCGCGGCGGCGCGCCCTGACCCGCTCGGCGTTGATCACCTCAATGTTCATCGCCCCGGCGGCCGTGGTCCGCATGGCCGGCTTGCACCTCGATCCGTCAGCCGCCCTGCTGATCTGCGGCGCCGCGGTCGTGGCGGCAAGCTTCTTACTGGCCTGGGCCGCCGAAGCCGCGCAGATCGATGTCTCCGGCGGGCTGGCGACCGCGGTGCTGGCGCTGATCGCGGTACTGCCCGAATACGCCGTCGACCTCTATTACGCGTACGTCTCCGGCCACCATCCGGATTACACGCAGTACGCGGCCGCCAACATGACCGGGTCCAACCGGCTGCTGATGGGCCTCGGCTGGCCCGTCGTGGTGCTGGTGAGCATCGTCGCAGCGCGCCGGGGCGGCCGGGACACACCCTCCGGTGTTGCGCTGCGACCGGCGAATCGCGTGGAACTCGGCTTCTTGTTGATCGCCGGCGTATTGGCGTTCACGATCCCGGCCAGCTCACAGATCCACCTGGCGCTCGGGCTGACGCTATTGGCCTGGTTCGGCTTCTACCTGTACCGGGTCAGCCGCGGCGACGTGGAGGAACCCGCCCTGATCGGTACCGCCGCGGCCATCGGCCACCTGCCGCAGCGGCGGCGGCGCGGTACCGTCATCGGTCTGTTCACGATCTCCGGCGTGGTGGTTCTGCTGTGCGCCAAGCCGTTCGCCGACAACCTGGTTGCCGCCGGCACCGAACTCGGCATCGACCGCTTTCTGCTGGTCCAGTGGCTGGCGCCGCTGGCTTCTGAAGCCCCGGAGTTCGTCATCGCCACCATTCTCGCCGCCCGCGGCAACGGCACGATGGCCATCGCCACCCTCATCTCCTCCAAGGTGAACCAGTGGACGCTGCTGATCGGGTCCTTGCCGGTCGCCCATCTGTTGGGCGGTGGCGGCTTCTGCCTGCGGCTTGACCCCCGCCAGGTTGAGGAGGTGCTGCTCACCGCCACCCAGACCATGATGGGGGTGGCGCTGATCCTGGCGCTGCGTTTCCACCGGGCCACCGCCTGGGCGCTGCTCGGGCTGTTCGTCGTGCAGTTCCCGATCGCCTCAACGCACGGACGGCTGCTGCTGTGCGGCGTCTACACCGCCGTAGCCGTCTGCGGGCTGGTGATCAACCGCCGCCACCTGGCCGCCACCATCCGGGCGCCGTTTTTTGCTGGGGACAGGGCCCGAAACCATGGCGGCCAGCCCCCTGAACCGGTCCCGGATCACGGGGTGGCGCGCTAACGCCGGGCTAACGCATCACGGCAGGGGCTCTACAGGGCTCGGCGGGGCGAAACCCGAGAACAGACGACCTGCCTGGCAGTGCCGTGGACAGCGGCGAATATGATCGGCAGGGCCCGCTCGTGCCGTGCCACGGATGGGCGCGACCGACCACGAGGGAGTGGAGAGTTCCATGCCGAACCAGCAGCAAGCGGACCGGCTGACGTCGGGCAAGGGTTTTGTCGCAGCGCTCGACCAGAGCGGTGGCTCGACTCCGAAAGCGCTGCGCCAGTACGGAATTCAAGCCGACGCCTACTCCTCCGAGGAGCAGATGTTCGACCTCATTCACCAGATGCGGTCGCGGATCATCACCTCCCCGGCCTTCACCGGCGACCGGGTGCTGGCCGCGATCCTGTTCGAACAGACGATGGACCGCGACATCGAAGGCAAACCGTCGCCCACCTATCTGTGGGACACCAAGGGTGTGGTGCCCATCCTCAAGATCGACAAGGGACTGGCCGAGGCGGCCAACGGCGTCCAGCTGATGAAGCCGGTGCCGGGCCTGGACGAGTTGCTGCAGCGGGCCGTGGGAAAGGGAATCTTCGGGACCAAGGAACGATCGGTGATCGGCGGCGCCAACGGTGAGGGCATCGCCGCGGTGGTGGCCCAGCAGTTCGAGGTCGCCCACCAAGTGCTCGGCCACGGCTTGGTGCCCATCCTCGAGCCCGAGGTCACCATCTCCATCTCCGACAAGGCGCAGGCCGAGGACATCCTGCGCGACGAGATCACGAAACAGCTCGACCACGTGCCCGACGGGCAGCGCGTGATGCTCAAGCTGAGCCTGCCGACCGAGGCCAACCACTACCGCGCCCTCGTCGACCATCCCAAGGTGATGCGGGTGCTGGCGCTTTCCGGTGGCTACTCTCGTGATGAGGCCAACAAGCTGCTGGCCCAGAACACCGGGGTGATCGCAAGCTTCAGCCGCGCGCTGACCGAGGGCCTCTCGGTCGACCAGTCCGACGAGCAGTTCAACGCCACCCTGGACCGGGCGATCCAATCGATCTACGACGCCTCGATGGCCGGCTGAGCCGGCGGCTCAGTAACGGTAGTCGGCCAGCGCCGGCCGGCCCTGGCGGGCGTCGCGTTCGTCCGAGACCAACGCCGGGACCATTTCGCTTGTCACCAGCCCCTCCTCCTGGGTCAGTTCGTCGACCAACTCGAAGGATTCGGCGATGTGGGCGGGGGTGTCGATGATGGTGGTGATGACGGGGACCCGACGGCCTAGGCTGAACACCTTGTCGCCGTGGGGCGGATGATCGCCGTGAAATCCCCAGATGCCGCGCAACACCGTGGCGCCGTCGGGTGTTTTGCGCCGCCAGAGCCGCTGGACCAATGCGCGGTGAATCGGCACCCCGCCGCGACGCGCCGATTCGGAGGTGTGGATCGACAGCTTCTGCCACAGCGGCAGGCCGTGCTCGTCGGCGTGCGGCAAGGCGTGCGGTCGCTCGAGCAACTCGCCGTCCCGCTTGCACACGCGAACCCGCTCGAGCGTGATCATCGGGCGCTCGAGCAGACCGCCGAGTTCCGGCAACACCCGGCCGATGAGCTCGCCGGACCCCACGACGACGACCATCATCGGCACATCGGCGTTGAGGGCGAAAAACCGGGCGCGGCGCCGTTGCCCGTAGGCGACGCCGTCCACACCCAGGAACACCGAGGCACCGGCGATGCGGCGCCGGTGCATCAGGTCGCAGATCGCGATGTAGGCCGGAACGCCGTAGACGCGTTCCTTGCGGCCCAGGTAGATCGTCAACTTGACGGCTTCATGGAGCTTATCGGCTAGCTCGATCGGCCCGATTTCCCCGCGCAGCAGGCGCGCACGCTCCAGGGTGACCAGGCCCCGTTGTTGCACGGCAAGCACGTCGTCGAGCAAGCCCTCGATAACCGGCCTGCTGTCCACCGCCGTGATCAGCACGGGCGGGTCCTCCGACAGTGTCAGGGACTGATCGGAGCGGTAGTGGCGGCCCGTCCCGAAACCACCCACACCGCGCAGCAGGACGCTACAGGAAACTCCGCGTCGTTCGTAGAGGCCGAGCAGCACGTCGGAGACGAAACCCTCGTCGGTCCGTCGACGCTCGGCCAGGTAGGTGCTCAGCATCAGGCAATCTTCATCCACGTCGGCTCCTGGAACGCTAACGGGCAAGGGTTTCCACCGCCGCCATCGGCGGGAAAGCCCCGCACTCGCCGAAGATGTCCGTCACTGTGCGCCGATCTTACCCACGGCGTGCGTATGGTGGAGAATGTCGCCTGACGATGGCGTCGGGGCCCGCCACGATGCACGTCCCGTGGTAGCCACCGGCGCGGAGGAAAATCACATGGCTGCAGCAGATTTCGACGTGTCGGAGAGTCAGTGGGCGCGGGTGGGGTGAACCGGGTCTATCTGGCCCGGCACGGGCGTACCGCGCTCAACGCGGAGCGGCGACTGCGTGGGCGCAGCGATCCGCCCCTGGACGACGTCGGCATCGCCGAGGTCGCCCGACTCGCCGACGCGTTGGCCCACCACCGCCCGGTGGCGGTGTTCTGCAGCCCCCTGCAGCGGGCGGTCGCGACGGCCCGGGCGATCGGCGCCGCCGCCGACGCGCCGGTCACCCCCGATGACCGGCTCCTCGATCGCGACTACGGGCCCGTGACCGGGCATCACCGCGACGAGGTCGAAAAGCGGTACGGGAGCTTGGATTCGGCGCCGGGGGTGGAAAGCCGGGAGGCGCTGGCCGACCGTGCCCTGCGCGGATTCCTCGCGCTGGTCGGTGAACTGCACCGCGGGCCGGTCGTTTTGGTTTCTCACGACGCGTTCAACAAAGCTCTGCTCGTACAGCTGGATCCGGCGCTGGACCGGATCGGTCAGCGAACCGCATGCTACAACCAGCTCAGCCTGGTCGACGGAGCCTGGCGGGTGGACAGGTATGACGTTGTGGCCGAATGACTTCCACCGATGGCTGGCGTGCCGCGGCGCCGGCCGGGCGTCGCGACGTGTCGGTTCGCGCCGCGTTGCGTCACTGCGGGCAGCTTGGGGAGACCGGGCCGGCATGCCCGTCGGCATACCTCCGGTCAGGCCCCGTAACCCGTTGTGGCTAGGGCGTTTTAACGAAGACATCGTTCAGGGTGACGGT
>JAQTVU010000061.1 GCA_028706695.1 Mycobacterium sp. | reverse complement strand
CCGCCGTCCGCCCACGCGGGGCCGTCTCAGCCGCCGCATCGTTCACCAGAATCAGCCGACCTACTCGTTGCGCCGGGACCGGCAACAGCCCGGCGCGAAACCAGCGATACGCGGTCACCCGCGCCACGCCGTTTCGCTCCGCCCACGCCGCGAGATTCATGCTTCTGTTCCTACAGCACACCACCGACAACTACCGACCACTCAACACGCAACAGCTGGCAGCCCCCGACGGTCCGGCTGCGCCTGGACCGACGTCCCTGCCGGTGTGTTCGTCACCAGCCATTTCGTCAGGATACGGTGCGCCGGTGAATTCGGGGTGGCTGCGATCACCGCGCTGGATGGAAAGTTCGTCAGGGTCGCCTGCCTCGAAAGCTGTGCGGGCGGGGCGCGGGCTGCCGGCACTCAACGGCATAGTCATCCGGGAAATCGGACAATGGTGCCGGGCATCAGTTGAACGACTTTACCGCGGCATTCCACTTTGATTCCGGGGGCGTCGCGTGGATCCACACTGATGATCACTCCCCTTCCGCTGACCCGCAGGTGCAGGTGCAGACCGCGGTAGTGGATCGGTAATGCCAGCACGCCAAGTGTTTCCGGCCAATGAGGGGAGAGGATGATGCGGTCAGACCGGGTCTCCAGCCCGGTGAAGCACCGCTGCATGAGGTCGACGCTGCCGGCCATGGCCGCCAGGTGAATGCCTTCGGATGTGGTGCCGCCCTGGATGTCGGAGACGTCAGACTTGAGCGCCTGTTGGAAGAACTCCATTGCACGATCGCGGTTGGCCCGGGCGAGCACCCAGGTATGCACCACACCGCTGAGCGTCGATCCGTGCGAGGTGCGGGCCACGTAGTGGTCAACCATCTTTGTGACCTGTTCGGACGTAAAGCGGTAGCCGAGCCGTTCGAGTAGTTCACCCAATTCCCTTGCCGACATCAGGTAGAGCAGCATGAGGGCGTCGGCCTGCTTGGAGGCCTTGTACCGGTTCACGTCGTCGCTCTCGGCCTCGAGGATGCGGTCGAGGCGTTGGATGTTTCCGTACTGCCGGCGGTAGCGGTCCCAGTCCAGTTCCTCTAACTCGCCGTATCCCTCGAACTGGCTGATGACACCGTCGTGGAACGGGACGTACATCCGCCGGCTCACCTCATCCCAGTGCGCCAGTTCGTCAGTGTGCAGTCCGAGCGTTTCCATTAAGTCGAGTCGGTTCGGCAGCGGTAGCAGGTTCAGTGCGTCGAAGGCCCGCATGATCACCCAGACCGCCATCACGTTGGTGTACGCGTTGTTGTCGATGCCGTCGTAAGGTGCGTCGGGGTAGCCCGAGTGGAATTCATCGGGCCCGATGACGCCTCGGATGCTGTAGCGATCGCGTTCCTGGTCGTAAGTGGCCCTGCTTACCCAGAAGCGTGCGATCTCGGCCAGCATCTCCGCGCCATAGTCGATCAGGTAGGCGAGATCCCCGGTGACCTGATAAAAGTTCCAGGCACTATAGGCGACGGCGATGCCGATGTGGTGCGCACGAGCGCTCGAGTCGGGATTCCACCGGCCGCTGCGCGGATTGAGGTGCAGGCGTTGGCTTTCCTCGCGTCCATCACTGCCGGATTGCCACGGGAACATCGCACCGGAGTAGCCGGCCGCCTTGGCGGCGTGACGTGCCTGGGGCAGGCGCCGGTAGCGGTATCCAAGCAGCGACCTGGTGATCATGGGCAGCCGCAGGTTGAGCACCGGGTAGATGAACAGCTCGTCCCAGAAGATGTGCCCGCGATATGCCTCACCGTGCAATCCGCGAGCCGGCACCCCGGCATCGAGGTCGGAACTGTTGGGTGAAACCGTCTGCAGCAGATGCAGGAGATGCAGTCGCAGGATACGCAACTCGTCGGTGAAGTCGTCGAATTCGACGGACAGGCGCTCCCACAGATGTACCCAGTCATTCAGATGCCCGTCGCGCAACTCGGCGAACCGGCCGAGTCGGCTGAGCCAGCGCTCGGCATCGGCGGCAGGTTCGGACGTCGCGACATCGCGGCCGGTGAAGAGGGTCACGATCTTCTCTACTGTCAACGTGTCACCGACTGACACTTCGACGGCGATATCGTGACCGATTTCTGCTGCCGCCTCGACAAGGCGGTAGGTAGCCGGGACGGGAGTGCCGTCACGCCACACGATGCTTCGCGCCGCCATGGCAATGGGAACGCGCGATTGGGTCGTCTGAACTGTCAGCAGCACGGAGTTGTCAGGGATCTCCCGCTTTTCCACTAACCCGAGATGATCGTCGGCCAAGTCCCGGTAGCGCTCGACCAGTGAGTTGGTGACGTTGCCGTCCAGCGTCGAGCGAATCTCGATTGTCCCTGACCAATCCTCGGCGACGATCGTCGTCTCAAGAGCGCCAACGTGGGGCATGTGCATCGCGACGAGTCGTTGTTGTGTCAGCGAAGTGGTGCGGCCCGCGTCGTCACAGAAACGAACCTTCCTCGTCAGTATCGCGCCGCGAAGGTCGAGAGTCTGCCGGTAGGACAGCACCCTGACGGCGTCCATGTCGAACCAGCTGCCGCCCTCGACCCTGAACGTGAGGGCAAGCCAGTTAGGCAGGTTGACCAAGCTCTCGTTGTCGATTGGAGCACCCGATATGTTGTCGACGAGACGGTTGTAAACACCGGCGGCATACGTGCCCGGATAATGCACCTGGCCGGCCTTCGATTCGGGCGCAGCGCCCCGGGTGGCGAAGTAGCCATTTCCCACTGTGCACAACGACTCACGAAGCTTCTCGCTGTGCGGGTCGTATCCATCGAAGGTGAAATCCCAAGCCGGGGAAGCCATCTGGTGCTTGTAGGCAAGCCACCGCGACCCTCGTTGGAGGAATTCCCGCACCTGATCGGGAGTCTGCAGGGTAAAGCTGGCAGCCGTCTTGCGGTCGCCATCCTCGTCGTGCCGCACAACAATCCCGACGCCGTCGAATCGGACGGTGTCGAATGCGTCTTCGTCGGTGAGGTCGTCGCCGATGTAGATCGGCATTAAGGATCCCGTAGCCTCGACGCGATCACGAATCCAGGTCAGGGCGGTCCCCTTGTCCCAGTCGATGTCAGGCCGCAGCTCGACGAGCATGCGCCCGCTCGTCACCCGGAGGCCAGCTCGCTGTCCCAGCCGATGTGTCGCAGCGACGATCTCACCGACGCGCCCCGGTGCAACCTCGCGGTAGTGCACCGCCACGGCAAAGCGCCTGTGCTCGACCCGTACTCCCGGTATCTGCGCCAGGGTGTCGCACAACTCGGCGGCCGCTTGCTCGAGGACAGGCATATAGGCGGCGGCCGCTTCATTCTGGTGATAGGTGCCGTCGGGTCCTGCCAGCTCAAACCCGTGGCTGCCGGCGTACCAGAGCCCGGGTGTGCCTACCCGGGTGCGGATATCGGCAAGGTCGCGACCGCTCAGGACTGCCACGGGGCACGCCGCCGCCACGAGATCAAGCGCCTCGGCTGCTCCGTCGACCAGCGTGGCCGCACCGGGATCGGCAACGAGGGGGGATAGCGTTCCGTCGTAGTCCAGGAACAACATCGACTCTCGTGCACTGGTGATACCGATCAGCTGACCGTAGGACATCAGCGCATTCGGGAGTTCCGAGATCCGCTTGTCACCCGTGCGAACGGCGACGTCGGCCAAGTCGGCGACCACGACGTCGGCGCCGTTGCGCGCCAAGTCGTCGGCGCTACCGGTCGGGTCGATGCCGATGACGAGCGCGAAACCGCCGCCGCGGCCCGCCGCCACTCCGGCGTGGGAGTTCTCGACGACGACACACCGTTGCGGCCGCACACCGAGTCGGCGGGAAAGTCGGCGGGTGGCCTCCAGAAGCACTGTGGGATCAGGTGGTTCGACTGTCCCGCGCTCGCCGGCGACTCCGTCGATGCAGATGCCGAACAGGTCATCGATGCCGGCGGCTTTCAATGCCTGCCGACACTTCGGGCTCGACGAATACGCCGCCGCAGCGATGTCGACGCCCTGCAGCTTTCGGGCAAGGTCGACCGTTGCCCCGAAAAGCACGTCGTTGGTCAGCGCAACGTCGAAGTTGAAGAGCGCCGCGTCGTGGTAGCGCGGGTCGATGGTAACCGGCAGCTTCATGGCGCGACTTTCTGCTGGAAGCGTGTGCGGTCTGCGGGCCGATGGAACGCATCGGCGCTCATTGGGACGGTGCGAACTGTTTCTCCACCTCGAGGATTTGGCGGGTGGTCTTGATCACCGTGTCGGGATTGAGGCTCATCGACGCGATGCCGACCCGGACCAGAAACTCGGCCATGTCCGGGTAATCCGAAGGCGCTTGTCCACACAGTCCCGAGTGGATTCCGTTGCGGCGGCAGCCTTCCACGGCCAGACGAATCATTTCCTTGACGCCCTCGTCGCGTTCGTCGTAGTCGAAAGCCACGATCTCGCTGTCACGATCGACGCCGAGGGTGAGCTGGGTCAGGTCGTTGGAGCCTATGGAGAAGCCGTCGAAGCGTTTGGCGAATTCATCGATCAGGATCACGTTGTTCGGAATCTCGCACATCGCGTACACCTTCAGATCGTTCTCGCCGCGCCGCAGACCGAGATCGGCCATCGTCTGCAGGACGAGGTCCGCCTCGGCGATCCGGCGCACGAACGGGAGCATGAGAATGACGTTCGTCAGGCCCATCTCTTCGCGCACGCGCCGCATCGCGCGGCATTCGAGCGCGAAGCCCTCGGCGTAGGCGGGATGGGCGTAGCGGGAGGCGCCGCGAAAGCCGAGCATCGGGTTGTTCTCGGATGGTTCGAAGGCAGCTCCGCCGATCAGGCTGGCGTACTCGTTGGTCTTGAAGTCCGACATCCGTACCACGACGGGCTTGGGCCAGAAGGCGGCGGCGACCGTGCCGATTCCTTCGGAGAGGCGTTCCACGAAGAAGGTGCTTCCGTCGGGATAGCCCTGCGTGAGCCGATCGATCGTCCGGCGCGCCTCGAGGTCGTCGACCTTCTCGGGGTGCAGCAGTGCCAGCGGGTGGACCCGGATGTATTCGCCGACGATGAACTCCATCCGAGCGAGTCCCACGCCGTCGTTCGGCAGGAACGACGTCTTGAAGGCGAGGTCGGGATTCCCGAGGTTGATCATGATCTGGGTGCGCGGCCGCTTCATGTCCCCGACCTCGGTGCGCTCTACGTGGAAGGCCAGCTCGCCGCGGTACACCCGCCCGGATTCACCCTCGGTGCATGACACCGTCACGACTGCGCCATCGGGCACGCAGGTGGTTGCGTCGCCGGTGCCGACCACCGCGGGGATGCCGAGCTCGCGGGCGATGATCGACGCGTGGCAGGTGCGACCGCCGCGGTTGGTGATGATCGCGGCGGCGGTCTTCATGACAGGCTCCCAGTCGGGCGTGGTGGTGTCGGCGACCAGCACCTCGCCGGGCTTGAACTCGGACAGGTGATTGGGGTTCTCGATCCGTCTCGCCACGCCCGAGGCGATCCGCTCGCCGACCGAGCGGCCCTCGGCGAGTATCTCGCCCCAGCCTTCGAGCACATAGGTTTCCAGCGCCGTCGCGCTGCGCTGGGAGGCCACCGTCTCGGGGCGGGCCTGCACGATGTAGAGCTTTCCGTCCAGACCGTCCTTGGCCCACTCCATGTCCATCGGGCGACCGTAGTGCGCCTCGATCGTGCACGCGTAGCCGGTCAGCTCCAAGACGTCCTCGTCGGTGAGGCAGAACCGAGCGCGGTCGGCCTTGGGTGTGGGGATGTTTCGGGTCGTGTACTTCGTCTGGCCCTCGACGAAGATCATCTTCACCGCCTTGTCGCCGATCAGGCGGCGTAACACGGTGCGGTGGCCGGCGAGAAAGGTCGGCTTGTGGACGTAGAACTCGTCGGGGTCGACCGCACCCTGAACCACGTTTTCGCCCAGGCCGTAGGCGCCGGTCACGAGCACGGCGTCGCGAAAGCCCGACTCGGTGTCCAGGGAGAACATCACCCCCGACGCGGCGAGGTCGGAGCGCACCATCTTCATCACGCCGATCGAAAGCGAGACCTTGAAGTGGTCGAAGCCCTGATCGACGCGGTAATGGATGGCGCGATCGGTGAACAGGCTGGCATAACAACGCCGGCACGTGTCGAGTAAACTCTCGGCGCCCTTGATGTTGAGATACGAATCCTGCTGGCCGGCAAAGCTCGCCGTCGGCAGGTCCTCGGCGGTCGCCGAGCTGCGCACGGCCAGACTCACGTCCTCGCCGTACTCCCGCTGAAGCCTGCGGTAGGCATCCAGAATCTCGGCGGAAAGATCGTCGGGCAGCCCGGCGCCATAGACGATCTCACGGGCGCGCTTGCCTTTGTGCGCCAGCGCGGCGACGTCGGCGGGGTCCAGCTCGTCGAGCTCGGCATGCAGACGGTCCCACGCGCCGGCCCGGTCCAACACGTAGCGGTAGGCCTGGGCGGTGATGGCGAATCCGTGCGGGACCCGGACACCTTGCCCGGACAGCTTCTGGAACATTTCGCCCAGCGACGCGTTCTTTCCGCCGACCAGCGGCACGTCCTCGATGCCGAACTCCTCAAAAAAGCGGACGTAGTTGGATGTATTCATGACCTGTCCTCTCATAGCGCGTCGAATATGGGGGCAACATCGAGCCAGGCCCGCACGTCATATGGAGCCCCGATCGCGCGGTGTCGTTGCGCGGATCCCGCCCTCGAGGCGATTCCCGCGCCGTCAGCTCATCCGGGCCCCAATTCGGTGTCGGGTCGCGGCCACAACGACCGTCGCGTGCGCGCCGGCTGGGGAACGCACAAATTCATGCCGGGTCGATCGAGCACTCCAGTGGTGCCAAACTCCCACAGGGGCACCTACGGAGCCAGGGCCGAAGGTAATCGAATGGGGTACGGCCCGACGGGAGGTGGTGTCAGCAGTGGCGGATGCATGCTCACCCGCCCATCGCGGCGCCGGGATCGCCCCCCTTCGGCCGGACCGGCGGTGAGCGCGAGGCTCCAGATCGTGAACGGCGAAAAGAGCGGGCAGGGATGCGAGGACCTTGTCCTCTGCTTGCGCGGTCTCAAGCGTGGTCGGACTCGAGGTGGCGCGCAGTTGATGCGCTAGCCAGACGGCAAAACTGGCGAGGAGATCACGATGGTTATCCGGGTGGGCGTGAACGGTTTTGGGCGTGTCGGCCGAAACGTCTTCCGTGCGGTCGACGCGCAACGCGCGGCAGGCACCACCGACATCGCGATCGTGGCGGTCAATGACCTCACCGACAATAGGACTCTGGCGCACCTGCTCAACTCACCGTCATCGTCCGCGAGCCGGCGACGGTCGAGGTCGTCAACTCCGCATTCGCGGACGCCGCTGGCAGCGAGGCAGCGAGCTGAAGGGCTTCCTCGCCTACACCGAGGATCCCATCATCTTCTCCGACATCGTGACCCGCCTGGTCGCATCGAGCCTCCCGGTCTGGTCGCATCGACCCTCTGAGCCGCTCGTAGTCGCTGTGGAGCGATGTTCAGAGCAGCGGTGCTGACCAGCGCAGCAAGGTGCCTCCGCCGGGAGCATCCGCGATGGTGAGCACGCCGCCTGCTTGCTGCGTGCGGTGATGCAAGCTGCTCAAGCTACTGCCGGTGATGTCGCCGAGGATGCCTCGACCGTTGTCGATAACCTCGATGCAGACGTCGTCCCCGACCTTTACCGTCACCGCAAGTCTGGTCGCCCCGGCATGCCGGACAGCGTTGCTGACCGCTTCGCGCACAACGGCTTCGGCGTGATCGGCGAGTGCAGCGCCGACAATCGACAAGGGGCCCACGAATTGAACCGTGGTCTCCAGATCGGATCCGCAGAACTGCACGACTACGTCGTCAAGCCGCTCTCGCAGCCGGGTTATGCCAGGCAGTGCACCGTGCACGTCAAAAATAGCGACGCGGATCTCCTGAATGACGCCTTCAAGATCGTAAATGCTGCGGGACAGTCTCTGCTGCACCTCGGTTGATCGCGCCCGCGGAATGGTCCCATGCAGAGCCAGTTCGATCGCGAAGATCCGCCGGATCGCGTGGTGGTCCAGGTGGCGGGCGATCCTGTCGCGCTCAGCGAGAATGTCTACTTCACGCAGCCGGCGCTGTGTGGACCCCAGCTGCCAGGCGAGCGCCGCCTGGTCGGTGAATGCGGCCATCATGTCGAGCTGCTCTTCGCTGAACGTCCGGGCGCCGCCCCGCCGCAGCGCGACCAACACCCCGGTCACCGTATCGGTGGTGTGCAGCGGAAGCACCAGCGCTGGACCGGTATGTTGGACGCCGTCGATCGCTACGTCGAAGTTGTTGAGTCGTCGAGGGGTCCGCTCCACGAAGGCCTGTCCGATCGAGGTACCGGCGATGGGGATGGCATGGGCCGGCGTCGAGGTCACTGCAGCACCGGCGGTTTCCACGATCATCAGATTGGCCACCTCCGACGTGGGTATGTCGTGGTTGTTTGCGACGGCGACCAGTGTGAGTTCTGCGCCCGTGAGCCTCAGCGCTTGTTGGGCGATGGGCCGATATACCGTTGCGGGCATCGGCGCTGCAGAGTCGTTCGGTTCCGACGTCACGCGTCGCTCCGCCGGTTTAACAGCAGACATGGTCATTCAGTCCCAGATCCGAGGCCCTCGGTGCATGGACCACCGCTTCGTCCATGCGCACCGCGCGGTTCACGGCGACCACAGCGTTGACGAAGTGGCGGGCG
>JAQTVU010000060.1 GCA_028706695.1 Mycobacterium sp. | reverse complement strand
CGCAGACCGCCAAGGACTTCACCACCGACCAGGAGGTCCGTTGGTGCCCGGGCTGTGGTGATTACGCCATTCTCAACACCATCCGCAGCTTCTTGCCCGAGCTCGGCCTGCGTCGCGAGAACATTGTGTTCATCAGCGGCATCGGCTGCTCGAGCAGGTTCCCGTACTACCTGGAAACGTACGGCTTCCACTCCATCCACGGACGTGCGCCGGCCATCGCCACCGGGCTGGCGCTGTCCCGTGAGGATCTGTCGGTGTGGGTGGTAACCGGTGACGGCGATGCACTTTCGATCGGCGGCAATCACCTGATCCATGCGCTGCGCCGCAACGTCAACATAACGATCCTGTTGTTCAACAACCGCATCTACGGGTTGACGAAGGGGCAGTACTCGCCCACCTCGGAGATCGGCAAGATCACCAAGTCGACGCCGATGGGGTCACTGGATAATCCCTTCAACCCGGTGTCGTTGGCGCTCGGCGCCGAGGCGACCTTCGTTGGTCGTGCGCTGGACTCCGACCGCAACGGACTCACCGAGGTGCTGCGCGCCGCCGCCGAGCACCGCGGTGCCGCGCTGGTGGAAATCCTGCAGGACTGCCCGATCTTCAATGACGGCTCATTCGACGCGCTGCGCAAGGAGGGCGCCGAAGAGCGGGCGATCAACGTCCGCCACGGTGAACCGATCACCTTCGGCGCAAACGGCCAATACTGCGTGGTCAAGTCGGGCTTCGGCCTTGACGTGGCCAAGACCGCCGACGTAGCAGCCGAGGAGATCGTCGTGCACGACGCGCACGCCGACGATTCGGCCTACGCCTTCGCGCTGTCGCGGCTGTCCGACCAGAAGCTCGACCACACCGTGCTCGGGGTCTTCCGCGACATCAGCCGGGCCACCTACGACGACGCGGCCCGCGCTCAGGTCCGCACCGCCCGCAGCTCCACCCCGTTCGACCGCGTTGCGCTGCAGTCGCTGTTGCGTGGGCGCGACACCTGGACCGTCGACTAAGGTGGCCGAGCTGATGCCCGAATCGGTGTCGTTGGCCGGGGTGGTGCTCGCCGGCGGCGCGTCGCGGCGCATGGGCCGCGACAAGGCCAACCTGCCGGTGCCGGCCTCCGCCGGCCGGTCCGGCGCCACGACGATGGTCGAACACGTGGTCGGCGTCGTCGGGCAGCGCTGCGACCCGGTTTTCGTCATGGCCGCCGAGGGTCAGCCCCTGCTCGCGCTGCGGCGGGCACGCATCATGCGCGACGAGTTGCGGGGGATGGGGCCGTTGCCGGCGACCGCGCGGGCCCTGCGCGCCGCGAAGGAAGCTGGCGCCACCCTGGCCTTCGTCTGCGCCGTCGACATGCCGTATTTGACGGCCGAACTCATTGATGACTTGGTTCGCCATGCCACCGAGACCAACGCCGATGTGGTGCTGCCGTGGGACGGCCAGGACCACTACCTGGCCGCAGTGTACCGAACCGATCTGGCCGACCGTGCTGAGGCGCTGGTGGCCGCCGGCGCGCGCAAGATGCGCGCCCTGGTCGACGCCTCGGACACCCAGCGGATCGTGATATCGGATTCGCGCCCGCTGACCAACGTCAACACCGACGCCGAGCTGCGCGCTCTGGCCTGACACTGGCCGAGCCCGGATTTTGGCCCGGATTTGGCCCGATTTCATTTCCGGCCGCGCCCTTGTGCGCGGATTTTTTGTTTAGCGGAATCGACGGTTAACAAATTAAAACCGCTTTTCTTCGACGGCTAAGTTGAATAGTTGGCCGTATCAGCAAGCGCGTGGGGCGCGGCTGTAGCGCCGTTGATCGGCGCATTAAGGGCGTGGTGTCCTTCGATTCCCGGCTAATATTGACCCCTAATTAATGTGGGGCGGAGGCGTTTTCACCACCGGGGGCGATGGAATGCGCCATCGGGTGCGGCGAGGTTCCTGCTGGCCCTTCCCATTTGCCGCAAAGGCGCAAGTCGGTGTCATCAGCCGAACGCACTTTCTGATCGTCACGCTCGCCGGGCAAGCTCGCTATCGAAAAGACATTGGACACGTGATTAACTCGGCTGTTGCCGGGTGGATCACGTTCGGGTGGGCAATGATCGAGTATGGCGGCTGGCCTTCGGAGGCTCGGTAAAACCACCGTTGCGACAAGATCTTTGGTGGGTTTGTCGGCCAACCGTGGCACGGGCCCAGGCCCGCGGTCGGGCAGCGCCCGCTGGGTTCGCCCCGCCCTTGCAGCGGCGGTGGCACGCGGAGCCGCCTACGTTCGAACGCAGGACCGTGTCGCAGATCACAATTTTGGTGTGATACCGGTCACTAACAGCGCCAGATGTATGCACGGTGACCGAAGGGCGAAAGTTAAGGTTGACCTGCATAAACCATTCCGAGATTCCAACGTGATCGGTTCGTTATAGGCTCGACATGCCCATTTTCGGAGGGTGACTAATCCGCCCACTTCTCGTACGGTCCCTGTTGGTCCGACACGGGCAAACCAAAATTGAATCCACGGCCCCGCGCGTGAGCGGGGGTTGAGGCGGTGCCAACCGCCCGTAGCCTGCGAATAGCGGTTCGCCGGGCAGATCTGAACCCCCAGCTGTCGTGCCGAAACGAGACGGCACGCCCCGAAGCGCTCATCCCGCATTGATAGGACATCTCGGCCTACCTCGGTGGGCTTGCTTTGGCGCGCGCAAACGTGAAAGGAACAATATTGAAGAACGTCCGCAAAAGGCTCGTTGCTGCCGCGATCACCGGAACGCTGGTCAGCCTGCCCTCCGCTGCCACCGCTTACGGGGAACCGGGCGGCCTGGACCCGAACGCCGTGCCTGCCGCGCCGGTGAGTTTCGAGCCGGATGCTGCGCCGCCGCGTCCGGGCGCCGATGCCCCGTCGGCGCCGGATGCTCCAGATGCCGCGCCGGCGGACTTCGACCCGAACCTGCCCCCGCCCGCCGACGCCCCACCTGCGGAGGCGCCGGAGGACGCGCCGCCGCCTGCCGAATCCCCGGCGGCGCCGGAAGATGCGCCACCGCCTGCGCGCCGGGCGTACAGCGTGAATTGGGACGCCATCGCGCAGTGCGAGTCCGGCGGAAACTGGGCCATCAGCACCGGTAACGGCTACGCCGGCGGGCTGCAGTTCACGTCAAGCACGTGGCGTGCCAACGGTGGCTCTGGATCGGCAGCCGGCGCCAGCCGGGAAGAGCAGATTCGGGTGGCCGAGAATGTGCTGCACAGCCAGGGCATCGGCGCCTGGCCGGTCTGCGGTCGGCGCGGCTGACTGCGGTTGTAGTAGGTATAGGGAATGCCGGGCCTTCAAGGCCCGGCATTCCCTATACGCGGGTAGCGTCGGGTGCGTGACCGCAACGCCGCGCGAGTTCGACGTCGTCTTGTACGGGGCCACCGGGTTTGTGGGCAAGCTCACCGCCGAGTACCTGGCCCGGGTCGGGGGGCAGGCGCAAATCGCGCTCGCCGGCAGGTCGGCCGACCGATTGCTCGACGTCCGCAAGACGCTGGGCGAGTCCGCGCAGTCCTGGCCGGTGTTGGTCGCCGACGCGTCGTCCCCCTCGACGCTGAACGAGATGGCCGCCCGCACCCAGGTTGTCCTCACCACGGTGGGGCCCTACATCCGCTACGGGCTGCCGCTGGTGGCCGCGTGCGCCGCGGCGGGCACCGACTACGCCGATTTGACGGGTGAGGCGATATTCGTCCGCGACAGCGTCGACATGCACCATAAGCAGGCGGCCGACACCGGCGCCCGCATCGTGCACTCCTGCGGGTTCGACTCCGTTCCTTCGGATCTCACCGTGTATGCGTTGTACCGGACGGCTCGCGAAGCGGATGCCGGCGAACTCGCCGACACCGACCTGGTGGTGCGATCCTTCTCCGGCGGGCTGTCCGGAGGCACCATCGCGTCGCTGATGGAAGTGCTGGACCGCGCTTCCCGCGATCCCGACACCCGCCGACAGCTGGCCGACCCGTACACGTTGAGCACCGACCGCAGCGCCGAACCAGAGCTCGGCGCCCAGCCCGACCTGCCGTGGCGCCGGGGTGGTCAGATCGCTCCGGAACTGGCCGGCCTTTGGACGGGGGGATTCATGATGGCCCCCTACAACACCCGAATCGTTCGCCGCAGCAACGCATTGTTGGGTTGGGCATACGGCCGCCGGTTCCGCTACAGCGAGCGCATGAGTCTGGGCTCATCGCCACTCGCTCCGGTGGCATCCGCCGTCGTCACCGGCGTCAGCGGTGCGGCATTCGGCTTGGGCAGCCGCTACTTCCGGCTACTGCCGCGCCGGCTGCTGGAGCGCATCGTTCCCCGGCCCGGCACCGGCCCCGGCGAAGCCGCGCGCGAGCGCGGTTACTACCGGATCGAGACCTACACCACCACAACCACCGGCGCCCGGTATGTGGCCCGGATGGAGCAGCAGGGAGATCCGGGCTACCAGGCGACCTCGGTGCTGCTGGGCGAGTGCGGTCTTGCCCTGGCAACCGACCGTGACAAGCTCTCCCCGCTACGCGGCGTCCTGACACCCGCCGCCGCGATGGGCGACGCGCTGCTGGATCGCCTCCCCCGCGCCGGTGTATCACTGCAGGTAGCCAGATTGAGCTGACCGGTTAGCCGCACCGGCCTCCGCTGAGGGCTGTTGTCCGGTGGTCTTCGCGCCCAGATTCCCCGCACCCCGAATGGCAACGGGCCTCGGCGTCGACGCGTGGAGCTGACAGCGTGATTCGTGGCGGTGCGGGCCGGGCGGCGCGCGTGGCGACGTCCTCAACGTGCCGTGCCGGCCCGGGATAGACCGGCGCCAACCGTATCCGGCGGCATGGGCTTCGGCGGCGCCGGGTCCAGATACCGCCAGCGCGTTCGGGCGCTTAGACGCGCCCAAGTGCGGCTTCCTAGAATTGACCGGTGACCGCCAGCCGCAGCTCTGCCGCCGACCTGCCCAAGACGTGGGACCCGGGCGCGGCCGAGGGCGTGATCTACCAGAGGTGGCTGGATGCCGGCTACTTCACCGCCGACCCGACCAGCACCAAACCCGGGTACTCGATCGTGCTGCCGCCGCCGAACGTGACCGGCAGCCTGCACATGGGTCACGCGCTGGAACACACCATGATGGACGCGCTCACCCGGCGGAAGCGCATGCAGGGCTACGAGGTGCTGTGGCAGCCGGGCACGGACCACGCCGGTATCGCGACGCAAAGCGTGGTGGAAAAGCAGCTCGCCGCCGGCGCCGAGAGCAAGGAGCGCCTAGGCCGGGAGCGGTTCATCGAGAAGGTGTGGGAATGGAAGCGACAGTCCGGCGACGTCATCGGCGCCCAGATGCGCCGCCTGGGCGACGGGGTGGACTGGAGCCGCGACCGGTTCACCATGGACGAGGGCCTTTCGCGGGCGGTGCGGACCATGTTCAAGCGGCTCTACGACGCCGGGCTGATCTACCAGGCCGAGCGACTGGTCAACTGGTCGCCGGTGCTGCAAACCGCCATCTCGGACCTCGAGGTCAACTACCTCGACGTCGAAGGCGAACTGGTGTCGTTCCGGTACGGCGCACTGGACGACTCCGGGCCACACATCGTGGTGGCCACCACCCGGGTGGAGACGATGCTGGGCGATACCGCGATCGCGGTCCATCCCGACGATGAACGCTACCGTCACCTGATCGGTGCCAGCCTGCCGCACCCGTTCGTCGACCGGCAGCTTGTCGTCGTCGCCGACGAACACGTGGATCCCGAATTTGGTACCGGCGCAGTGAAAGTCACGCCGGCTCACGATCCCAACGACTTCGAGATCGGGCTGCGTCACAAGTTGCCGATGATCTCGATCCTGGACGCCGAGGGCCAAATCGCCGATACCGGGACGCAATTCGATGGCATGGATCGTTTCCAAGCGCGTGTGGCGGTGCGGGAGGCCCTGGCGGCCCAGGGCAGGGTCGTTGAGGAGAAACGTCCGTATCTGCACAGCGTCGGACATTCCGAACGCAGCGGCGAACCGATCGAGCCGCGGCTGTCGCTGCAGTGGTGGGTCCGGGTCGAATCGCTGGCCAAGGCGGCCGGTGACGCGGTGCGCCACGGCGACACCGAAATTCATCCCGCCAGCCTGGAGCCGCGCTGGTTCTCCTGGGTCGACGACATGCACGACTGGTGCATCTCGAGGCAGCTGTGGTGGGGCCACCGCATCCCGATCTGGTATGGACCGGACGGCGAGCAGGTGTGCGTCGGCCCGGACGAGACGCCCCCGGACGGCTGGGAGCAGGACCCCGACGTGCTGGACACCTGGTTCTCGTCCGCACTGTGGCCGTTCTCCACCTTAGGTTGGCCGTCGCAGACACCGGAACTCGAAAAATTCTATCCAACAAGCGTTCTGGTGACCGGTTACGACATCCTTTTCTTTTGGGTCGCCCGGATGATGATGTTCGGCACCTTCGTCGGCGACGACGACGCCATCACCCTCGGCGGCCGCCGAGGCCCACAGGTGCCGTTCGCCGACGTGTTCCTGCACGGACTGATCCGGGACGAATCGGGCCGCAAGATGAGCAAGTCCAAGGGCAACGTCATCGACCCGCTCGACTGGGTCGAGAAATTCGGGGCCGACGCGCTGCGGTTCACGCTGGCCCGCGGTGCCGGCCCCGGCAGCGACCTGGCCATCGGCGAGGATCACGTCCGGGCGTCACGCAATTTCTGCACCAAGCTGTTCAACGCCACGCGCTACGCGCTGCTCAACGGCGCGCGGGTGGCGCCGCTGCCACCGGAAGCGGAGCTGACCGATGCGGACCGGTGGATCCTGGGACGGCTGCAACAGGTTCGCGCCGACGTGGATTCGGCCTTCGACAACTATGAGTTCAGCCGGGCCTGCGAGACGCTCTACCACTTCTCGTGGGACGAATTCTGTGACTGGTACGTTGAATTGGCCAAAACGCAGCTGGCCGAGGGGAAGACGCACACCATCGCCGTGCTGGCCGCGGTGCTGGACACGCTGCTGCGGTTGCTGCATCCGGTCATCCCCTTCGTCACCGAGGCGTTGTGGCAGGTGCTCACCGAGCGGGAGTCGCTGGTGATCGCCGAGTGGCCACAACCCACCGGCGCGCATCTCGATCCCGTAGTAGTGCAACGAATTACCGATATGCAAAAGCTGGTGACCGAGGTGCGCCGGTTTCGCAGCGATCAGGGTCTGGCGGACCGGCAAAAGGTGCCGGCGCGGCTAGTCGGCGTCGAGGACGCGGATCTAGGCACCCAGGTGGCCGCGGTGACGTCACTGGCGTGGCTGACCGCACCGGGCCCGGGCTTCCGGTCCTCGGTATCGTTGGAGGTTCGGCTTGGCCCCGATATGAACAGCACCGTCATGGTCGAGCTCGATACTTCGGGCACCGTCGACGTCGCCGCCGAACGCCGACGCCTGGAAAAAGATCTGGCCACGTCGCAAAAAGAGCTGGCATCGAGCACGGCGAAACTGGCCAACGACGACTTTTTGGCCAAGGCCCCGCAGGACGTGGTCGACAACGCCCGCGACCGCCAGCGGGTCGCCCAGAAGGAAATCGAGCGGATCACCGCGCGGCTGGCCGGCCTGCAATGAGCGAGCAGCCCGAGTGGGGACCGGATATCAGCACCGCGCCCACCCCGGACGAGATCGCGTCCCTGTGGCAGGTCGAGCATCTGCTGGACCAGCGCTGGCCCGAGACGAAGATCGAACCGAGCCTGACTCGCATCAGCGCGCTGATGGACCTGCTCGGCTCGCCGCAGCGGGCCTACCCCTCGATACACATCGCCGGTACCAACGGCAAAACGTCGGTGTCACGCATGGTCGACGCCCTGCTGACCGCGCTACACCGGCGCACCGGGCGAACCACCAGCCCGCACCTGCAGTCGGCGGTGGAACGTATCGCGATCGACGGCAAGCCGATCAGTCCGGCGCAGTACGTGGCGACTTATCGGGAGATCGAGCCCTTCGTGCAGATGGTCGACGAGCAGTCGCGGGCCGCCGGCGGCCCGGCGATGAGCAAGTTCGAGGTCCTCACCGCCATGGCGTTCGCCGCCTTCGCCGACGCGCCGGTCGATGTCGCGGTCGTTGAGGTCGGCATGGGCGGCCGCTGGGACGCCACCAACCTGATCCACGCGCCGGTGGCCGTCATCACCCCGATCGGCGTCGACCACGTGCAATACCTCGGCGACGACATCGCCGGGATCGCCGCTGAGAAGGCCGGCATCATCACCGCGGCCGCCGAGGGATCGCCGGATACGGTGGCGGTCCTGGCCCGGCAGGCCCCGGAGGCGATGGAGGCGCTGCTGGCCCAGAGCGTGCGCGCCGACGCCCAGGTCGCCCGCGAGGACTCCGAATTCGAGGTGCTGGGGCGCCAGGTCGCCATCGGCGGGCAGCTGCTGCAACTGCAGGGCTTGGGCGGGGTGTATTCCGACGTGTATCTGCCACTGCACGGTGAACACCAGGCGCACAACGCGGTCTTGGCCCTGGCGGCCGTGGAGGCCTTCTTCGGCGCCGGCGCCCGGCGTCGGCTCGACGTCGACGCCGTCAAGGCCGGTTTCGCCGCCGTCACCGTCCCCGGCCGGCTGGAGCGCATGCGCAGCGCCCCCGCGGTGTTCATCGACGCCGCCCACAATCGGGCCGGTGCCGCCGCGTTGGCAAAGACGCTGGCCGACGAATTCCACTTCCGGTTTCTGGTCGGCGTGCTCAGCGTGCTGGCCGACAAAGACGTGGACGGCATCCTCACCGCCCTGGAGCCCGTGTTCGACCCCGGCGTCGTGACCCC
>JAQTVU010000059.1 GCA_028706695.1 Mycobacterium sp. | reverse complement strand
CGACAGCCTTTTGAGCAGGTCGAATGCGGCGACCGCGTCGATGCCGAAGCGTTCCATGACGATGCCCTTGGCTTGACCGATCAGATCGCGGCTGGCCAGTGCGGAGCGGAACTGGCGGTGCCGGTTGACCACGCCGAACGCGACCGCGGCGTGGGAGGCCAGCATGGCGCCCAACGCCTCCGCTTCGGGGGCGAAGGTCTGCGGAGCCCGTCCGAGCAGATTCAGAGCGCCGGTTTGTCGGCCGCTGGCAAACAGCTGGTACGACAGAATGCTGTGCACCCCGCGCTCCACGGCGGCCGGCCCGAAGCGCGGCCACCGGGTGTCGTGGCGCAAGTCGGGGCTGCGGATCACCGACTCGGCCACCGCCGCCTCCAGGCATGGGCCCTCACCCAGCTGGCGCTGTACCTCGTCGAGGTCGCTGGCGACGGTCGCGGTCGCGGCCTTGGAGTCGAACCGGTCCTCTTCGATGAGGAGAACGTCGGCATAGTCCACGCCACCGATGAGATGGACCGCCGCGCCGGTCACCTCCCGCAAGACGTCGTCCAGGTCGATCTTGTCGCCGCCATCAAGCCGGCGGGGGAAAACGGCGAGGATGTCGCGCAGCAATGCGTCGTATTTATCGCTAGTCGGCACACAGGCCTTCCTCGCTGGACATTCGAGGGGCCCCGCGTCGTCGATTTTGTTGGGATACCTATGTTTATTTCCCCCGGTCGGGCAGCTCAAACCTATGCGTACAGGCTCGTAGCGTTGACCCCGCTGATGCCGTCGACGACGGCGACCCTCCCCTCCACACGGTTGGCGCAGGATGGGGGTGGGGCGCGCGCCACCGCCACGAGAGGATGCGGATATCCGCGCCTTTGCGCGGGCAGGGCTTCAGTTGGTCGGAGTGGGCATGACGGGTGGGGGCGTCTTCGCCGCTGGTACGGGTTCGGAAGGACTTTTCGGAAGGAGTTTCGGAAGGAGTTGACGTATCAGGTGCTGCCGCCGCGATTTGGCCGCGATGATCCCGCAGCCACACCGCCAGCCAAATTGCGCAAGCGGAGGTGACGATCAGAAAGCTGGGCGGAAGGTTGAACATGGCGGAGGCGCCCAGCCCAACCCAGACCGATACCACGCTGATGACCGTCGAGACGGCCATGGCCGCGACTGGGCGGGGGGTAAGCGTGATGGCGGTCGCCGCCGGTGTGACGACCAGTGCGAACAACAGCAATGTGCCCACGGCCTGGATCGCCATCGTCACGGTTAGCCCAAGCAATGCCATGAAGACGATGGACAACATCCGCACCGGTAGCCCCTTGGCTTGGGCGACCAGGACGTTGACCGAGCTGAAAAGCAGCGGTCGAAAGATCGCGCCGACGCACAGCGCGAGGAGCGCCAGCAGGATCGCAAAGACGACCAACTGCCCACGGGAAATCGCCAGGACGTTGCCGAACAGGATGTTGGTCATGGTGCCGGAACTCCTGGTGGCCAGCGAGTTGAAGAACAGGCCCAGGCCCATGGCGAACGACAACACCGTGCCGGTGACCACTTCACGCTCGGAGGCGCGTTTACCCACGTAGCCGATCACCAGCGCTCCACCCACGCAGAAGACGCCCAGCCCTAACGTCACGGGCAAACCGAGAAGCACCGCGCCGGTGGCGCCAGGCAAGCCGATGTGGGCAAGTGCATGCGCCGCGAATGCGGTGTGGCGTACCACGATGAAATACCCCATCAGGCCGGCGGCGAACGCGACGACAGTCCCTCCGATAAGAGCGTTGCGCATGAACGGCGACGTGCGGATGGTCCACCAGTCCTGCTGGAACCCCATTGCCACTACCTCGGTTTTCACAACACGCTCCTTATGTACCGTTCGCCTTGCGCACCCTGGGCTATCCGGATCGGCGTGCCATAGAGGTGGGTGAGCAACGCGTCGTCCAGCACGTCGGTCATCGCGGCGAAGTGCGGATGCCCGTCGAGTAGGTAGATGGCGCTGTCGATCAGTGGCAATAGCGGGTTCAAGTCGTGTGCCACCACCAGGATGGTCACGCTCAGCTCACGATGAAGCCGGGCCAGCAATGCGACGATCTCCCGCTGGCTGCGCATGTCTAGCGCTGCGAGCGGCTCGTCGAGAACCAACATCCGCGGCGTCGACACCAGGGCTTCGGCGATTGCCACCCGCTGCCGTTGTCCACCGGAGAGCGTCGCCAGCCGGCGGTTGGCGAACTCGGTGGCCTCCACCGCCGCCATGGTTTGCTCGACCTGCCGCCGCTGTGCGGAAGTGGCACGTCCGAACATCCACCTGCGCCCGGTCAACCCGAGCATGACCATGTCAGCCGCCCGGATCGCCCCGCCCGCGCTGGCCTCATAATGTTGAGGAACATAGCCGATGCTGTCGTTGTCCTCGCCGGGCCGCCGACCGAACACCCAAAGCCGGCCGCCCGCAGGCGGGAGCAAGCCCAGGATCATGTGCAGCAGGGTGGTTTTGCCGGCGCCGTTGGCGCCGACGACCACAACGATGCCGCCGCCAGGTACCTCGAAGGTCGCTTCCGACCAGATCAACCGTCCGCCACGCACCGCACTGACGTCAGTGAATGCCAACGCCGGGACGTGGTCTTGGGGATCAGGCGGCGACACTCAGCGCCTTGGCCAAGGCGGTGAGTTGCTCGTCCTGCCATCCCTCGAATGAGGCCTGCCCGCGCGGAACGGTTTCGGTGACGCTGATGACAGGAACGCCGGCTCGCTCGGCGGTGGCTCGAATCTGTTCTGGGATCGAACCATGAGTGTGGGAGTTGTAGATCAAGACGTCGATCTGCTTGCCATTCAGCGCGCTCAGGAAAGCCTGGAGATCCGCCGGTGACGGGTCGGATTCGTTGGCCGACGCACGCCGGTATCCCTCCGGCGTCTTGTTGACCAGTCCCATCGCTTCAGCCAGATAGTCGAAGATCCCTTCTGTCGCGGCGTAGGACTTGCCCGAGGCCCCCGCCTTGATCCTGTGGATCAGGCCGGTGTAGGGCTGCAATGACGTGGTGAAGGCCGATCGGCGGCCGGCAAAATATCCTGCCGCCGCCGGATCGATCCTCAAGAACGCGGCGGTCACCGCGTCGGCGACCGCGGTCACGGCCGTCGGGCTGTACCACAGATGCGGGTTGGCCCCGTCCGGTGTTTTGGTCACCTCGGCGGCGTTGACCACCGGCGCGGAGGCCGCGGAGCTGGCGGCAAGTCTAGAGGCCCACGCGTCGTAACCGGCGCCCGTTGACGACGACCAGTTGCGCCGTTGCAAGTGAGTGATCTTTAGTGGTCACGCGACTTGCACCCCGTCTCGGGGTTGTTCGGCAGCCTTGCGGCTGCCTCCCTTCCGCGCTTCATGGCCACCTGCCCGGCTTGGCCGGGTCTTACGGTCGGCTCCACGCTTGACGGCGGCCCCAAACTGGGCCGACGACGCTAAGTGTTTCCTCGTAGCGCGCGAGGTTGACGGATGCGTTGTCGTCACGCTGGTGGCGTGCCGAACATGCATCGCATATCCAGTGTTCGTCCCAGCCGATGTCCTGCACATGCCTACACAGGTGACAGGTTTTCGACGACGGGAACCAGCGGTCGGCGACCACCAGGTGCGATCCGTACCAGCGGGTCTTGTAGGACAAGTGCCGGCGCTGGGCACCCAGGGCGGCATCGGAGAGTCCGCGCCGTCTGGCGCGCGCCCCCGGCAGCCCTTTTTGCCGCAGCATCCCTGCCGCGTCCAAACCTTCAACGACGATGCGGCCGTGGGTTTTGGCCAATCGTGTCGTTAGGACGTGCAGGTGATGAGTGCGGACATCGTTGACCCGGCGATGCAGCCGGGAAATTTCTGCGGTGCGCTCACGGTATTGTCGCGACCCTTTCACACAGCGCGACCGCGCGCGGCTGACGTGCCGCAGCTCGCGCAACGCGGCATCAAGCGGGCGTGGGTTTTCAACCTGCTCGATCACCGTGCCGTCAACGGTGGCGACCGTGGCCAGACGCCGGACCCCGACATCGACACCCACCCGCGAATCGGGTAGCGCAACACTGGGCTGCTGGGGGCGGCACACCAGCACCCGCACGATGGCGTCGATCCGGACGCCGTTGCGGCGCACCGAGATGGCCAGCACCCGCGCCCGCCCAGCCCGGATGAGGCGTTCAATCCGGCGGGTGTTCTCATGCGTACGGACACAACCAACGACTGGCAGCGTGAGGTGGCGACGATCAGGTTCCACCCGCATCGCGCCGGTGGTGAAGCACACCCGGTCAGCGTCGCGGCCCTTCTTCTTGAACCGCGGGAACCCCACTCGTTTCCCGGCCCGCTTACCAGCGCGGGAGGTCTGCCAGTTCCAGTAGGCATCCACCGCACCGCGGATACCGTCGGCGTAAGCTTCCTTCGAGCATTCCGGCCACCACACCGCCCCGGTTTCGCCGTTAACGCACACTTCGTCTTTAACCGTGTTCCACCGTTTGCGCAGCACCGCAAGCGACGGTTTCTCCGTCTCGACGCCGGTCTCACGCCACGCTTGGATGTCAGCTTTCAAGGTGGCGACCGTCCAGTTGAAAGCCTTACGCCGGGCACCGAAATGCCTGGCCAACGCGCGAGCCTGATCTTCGGTTGGATCGAGCGTGAACCGGTACGCCTGAACCGTCCAGCCGTCAGGAACCTCGAATTTCGCCATCACGCAGCCTCGCGATGCCCGTCGCCGGCCGCCGCGGCGACGGCCCGCTTGGCACGGTTGGCCGCAGCGCGATTGCCATACAGCCGCGCACACATCGACGTCAAAATCTCGGTGATATCGCGCACCAGGTCGTCATCAACCTCAGCCGAATCCACCACGACCAGCTCACGGCCTTGGGCGGCCAGCGCCGCCTGGACATACTCAGAGCCGAACCGGCAGAACCGGTCCCGATGTTCCACCACAATCCGCGTTACAGCCGGATCACGCAGCAGCGCGAGGAACTTGCGGCGATGACCATTGAGCGCGGAACCAACCTCGGTGACGACCTTGTCTACCGGGATCTGTGCAGCCGTCGCCCACGAGGTCACACGCGCTACCTGCCGATCCAGATCCGATTTCTGATCAGCCGACGACACTCGCGCATACACCGCCGTACGCCCACGCCGGGCTGTCTCGGCCGCCGCATCGTTCACCAGGATCAGCCGCCCAACCTTGCGCGCCGGCACCGGCAACAGACCAGCGCGAAACCACCGATACGCCCTCACCCGCGCCACGCCGTTTCGCTCCGCCCACATCGCCAGATTCATGCTTCTGTTCCTACAGCACACCACCGACATTTAACTCGAGACGGCGTACGTCGGGTCTGGGTCAGACGGGCATCCAGACCCGTAGTTCCCAGTTGCCGGCGGTCGGGTTCCACATCAACTGGGCCCCGGGCGCCCACAGGGCGGAGGGGGCGCTGGCGGCGCCCAGGCGGGCGGGTGGCCCCCACGGGCCCGAGTCCGCAGTGACGGAGACTGTCACGCTCCGTTCCGCGGGAGGCTCGAGAGGAGAGCCCGGGGTCAGGTCCCCGGGCCACCCGGCGGGTCAGAGCCGGCTGATGTGCTGCACCGGCAATCGCGCGCCGCGGCGCGGCTCGGATGCCAAACCGCTGACCGTCAGCAGGCGCACCACCCGATGGCGGTGCGGGCGCATGGGTTCGAGCAACTCGAGCATCCCGGCGTCGTCGACGGGGCGGCCCAGCAGTGTCCAGCCAACCATCTTGGGGACGTGATAGTCGCCGACCGACACCGCGTCGGCGTCACCGAAGGCCCGTTGCGCGGTCTCGGCCGCGGTCCATTCCCCCACGCCGGGCAACGAGGTCAGCGCCTCACGCGCCGGCGCGGTCGGGCATGACACGAGGCGTTCCAGCGAACCCGCCCGTCGCGCACAGCCCACCACCGTCTGCGCCCGTCGCGGGTCGACGTTGGCGCGGTGGAACTCCCACGACGGAATGTCGCGCCATTGCTCGGCCGATGGCGGGACGCGCATCACGACCGGCGCGGGACTGGGGGCCGGCGCCCCATACTTGGACACCAGCAGCCGCCAGGAGCGAAACGCGTCGGCTTGGGGTACCCGCTGCTCGATGATCGCCGGGATGAGCGCTTCCAGCACCAGCCCGGTGCGACCGAGGCGCAGGTGTGGTACCCGCAGATGCGCCGCGGCGACCGTCGGGTGCCGCGGCGCAAACGCCGAAGCGTCGTCGTCGGCCCCCAACAGCGCCGGCAGCGCCTCGACGAATTCCTGGGCGCCGCTACCCCATGCCAGGCAATGGGCGGCGTTGGGTGCGACTCGGCTGATCCGCGCCGCGACCGGGCCGGTTGCCAACAGGCTGGTCCGCCAGATGACGCCGTCGGCGCCGACCCGGAAACACGGATCCCCGTGTCCGCGGCGCAGGGGCGCAAGGGTGCTCTCGAAGCCGGCCACACCGGGGAAGGTGACAGTGCGCGCGACCTGCACTTGAGAACTCCAATCCCGTCCGATCCCGGTGGTCTGGTCGCCCGCCGGCGTCATCCGATTGACCGTGCACTGCTTCCCGGGACAGTATTGCGATGTGATCACCCCGTTCGACGATCCACAGGCCGAATTGGCTTGGATGTTCTTGCAGAGCATCAGCGAGGGCGGCGACCTGGACGAGGGCTTCGCGTTGCTCAGCGACGACTTCACCTATTGGAGCCTCTACGACCGCACACCCTGCGACATTGAGGCGTTCCGCCGGACGGTAGAGCGGCGCAAACAAATCCTCGAGCTCACCATCGATCTGCGCCGCTGCGTCAACGAGGGAGAGACGGTAGTGGTCGAGGGGCACGCCCGCGGAACCACCGTTCGCGGCGTTCGCTACGACAGCCCGTTCGCGTTCATCTTCGAAACCGGCGACGGGATGATCACCTCGTTACGCGAATACAGCGACACCCGCGCCCAAGCGCAGGCGTTCGCCGACTGAGCCTTATTTGGGCCTTATGTGGGCCTTATTCGGGGGCCTATTCCGGCGAGACGGTGATCTCGGCTTTGTCGGGGTAGAAAGCGACGTGCCCGGTGATCGCCGCGACCGCGGAATAGGGCTTCTCGTACGTCCAGACCGCGTCGTCGACCGTGTCGCCGGTCGAGGTGGTAACGCTGTAGTAGCCGGCTTGGCCCTTGAATGGGCAGTAGCTGCGGGTACTGGTGCGAGTCAGCCGTTCTCGGACCACGTCATCCATCGGAATGTATTGCACCGCGGGCAAAGTGGCTTCCCGCAATTGCAGCGCCGCCGTGGTGTCGGCGACGAGTTCGCCCTTCACGCGGACCCTGACCCGTCCCCCTGTCGGCTCGATGGTGATCGGATGCCCGGCGCTGGGCTCTTTGATTTCCGGGTGACTCATGATCTCCTCCTCAGACGAATCTTCGGACCCAGCTGCCGCGTGGAGCACTAGCTGGGCTTTGCCCCATCCCGGCGGGCGTGTTGGCTGGTGTCGCTTTGAGGGCTTCGGTCCGGACAAGATGAAAACCCGGGTCGAAACCTGCCGATCGGGTGTATGAACCGGCTGTGGCGGTTGGTGGATCGTTGCCGACCGCCCGTCCGAACCGGTACCCGTCAACGACCGTAGCGCGCAGTGCCGACGATGTCTTGTCCGATCACACCGTCTTCGAGCCGATTGACCGCTTGTACGTGCAACGTGCGGGTGCCGCGGTTGCCCTGCACGGCCATCGGAATGATGCATCTTTAGCAGTCTCTTCCCTTGCAGGAGAGGCGCTTTGGCTAGCTCGGTGGCCTGTCACGCCAAGCTGCGCGCAAAATCCCGCTGGTGAGCGCGCACGGTTTTCCGCCTGTCACGTGGTCCGAGCGAGGAGCGTCGGCGCCGGCGCCCGTGCCCGGCGCGGCCGGCGGGTCAACGGCGAAACCAAATCCCGGGTCGCGCTGCCGAACTTTGATTCTCACGCCGTCAGTCGGCCAGTTCACAGCGGGACAAGGACGGAGCAAAACGGGAGAAAAATGGGCGAAAGACGAGGCCGTTCACGCACGCTGTTCACGCCGTTACGCAGCGTCGGCGTAAAGTGTCCTGGGCCCGGCATTCGCATGGTCGGCACCGGTTAGGAGGACGAAGCGATGACAACCCAAAAAGCGATACTCGCCGGCGGTTGCTTTTGGGGCGTGCAAGACCTGATCCGCAAGCAACCCGGAGTAGTCTCGACCCGCGTTGGTTACACCGGGGGCGACGTCCCCAACGCGACCTACCGCGACCACGGCACGCACGCCGAGGCCGTCGAGATTATCTACGACCCCGCGGTCACCGATTACCGTGCACTGTTGGAGTTCTTCTTCCAGATCCACGACCCGACAATGAAGAACCGGCAGGGCAACGACCGTGGGCCCAGCTATCGTTCGGCGATCTTCTATCTCGACGACGAGCAGAAGCGCATCGCGCTGGACACCATCGCCGACGTCGACGCCTCAGGTTTGTGGCCGGGCAAGGTGGTCACCGAGGTGACGCCGGCCGGCGACTTCTGGGAGGCCGAGCCGGAGCATCAGGACTACCTGCAGCGCTACCCCGACGGCTACACCTGCCACTACGTGCGCCCCAACTGGACGTTGCCGCGCCGCGGGGCCGCCCGAGCGTAAACAACCGTCTCGGGGTTCAGCGCCGGTGCGGCATCACCCGGCCGCCGTAGCGTTCCGGGTCGGGCAGACGTCGCGTTGCCGTGCAACTGCGTGCGCTGACCGCCCCTGGCCGTCGAAGACGACAAACCTCTCAGCGGCATCGTGGAACCGGCCG
>JAQTVU010000058.1 GCA_028706695.1 Mycobacterium sp. | reverse complement strand
GGAGTCGGGCATGTCGAGGCGGAAGTTCTCAGCCGCAATCAACGAGCGGGCCCGCCGCGCTGTTGTTGGGGCGGGTTCTGGCCCATGTCGGACGGCGGGACCTGGTTCGGCCGGGCCGTGCGCGAGTCAGCTACCGGATGGCCGCTCGGCGGGCGGGCAGATCCGAGACTACTACGCTGGGCTAAGTGATTGATGCCGTCATCGCGGGCGCCGGCCCGAACGGGCTGATGCTGGCCGGCGAGCTGGGACTGGCCGGGATCCGGCCGGTAATCCTAGATCCGATGCCTGGCCCCAATCCACAGCCGCGGGCCAACGGCGTTATCGGCCAAGGGGTTCGGATTTTGGACCACCGCGGCCTCTACGGCCGTCTGGCGGGCACCGACCAGCCGCCCCATCCCAGCCTGGGCGCGATGTTTGCGGCGTTCCCCCTGGACCTGACCCGGGTGCCCAACCCCCAGGTGTTCTTGCTGCCGGTTCAGCAACCCAAGCTGGTGCAGGTGCTCGCGGAGCGGGCGGGCGCACACGGCGTCGACATCCGTTGGGGTCACGCGCTGCGCGGGTTCGACCAGGACGCTCACGGGGTCACGGTGCACGTCCGCGGCCCGGACGGCCCCTACGAGATCCGGGCGCAATACCTCGTCGGCGCCGACGGCGGCACCAGCATGACGCGCAAACTGGCCGGTATCGACTTTCCCGGGATGTCGTCGCATGACGTGATCGTGCGGATGGGGTTCGACGTGCTCCCGCCCCAGGAATGGATCGACCCGGCCAGCGGCGGACTGGACATACCGGGATTCGGTCGCATCCCGCCGCTGCAGTTCCATCGGGTCGAGCGGGGCGTGTTCGCGTTCGGGGCCCTCGGCGGCCGAGCAGCGGTGATCGTCTTCGAATTGGACAGCTCGGCCCGCGCGGAACCCCGCGGCGACGCCCTGGACGGCCCACCCATGAGCCTGGCGGAACTGCAGGACGCCGCCAAGCGGGTGCTTGGCACCGACGTGCCGCTGCGGCCGGCCGTACCCGATGGCGGGCCCGACACGGCGCTGGATCTGCGTCGCTTCTGCGGCATCAACTCACGCATAGCGTCCCAGTACCAGCTGGGCCGGGTGATCCTGGTCGGCGACGCCGCGCACGTGCACTCCCCCATGGGCGGACCGGGACTCAACCTGGGTTTGCAGGACGCGGTGAACCTCGGCTGGAAGCTGGCGACCGTCCTCCACGGACGCGTCGAGCCCAGCCTGCTGGCCAGCTACCAGGCCGAGCGTCGACCGGCCGCCGAACGGGTCATCATGCACAGCCGGGCCCAGCTGGCCCTGGTACGGCCGGGGCCCGAGGTGACCGCCCTGCGGGAACTGTTCTCCGAGCTCATCACCGACGACGCCATGGTCCGCAGCCTGAGCGACCT
Organism: Mycobacterium sp.; assembly: GCA_028706695.1. Lineage (GTDB taxonomy): Bacteria > Actinomycetota > Actinomycetes > Mycobacteriales > Mycobacteriaceae > Mycobacterium. Next base: position 7,356 of record JAQTVU010000058.1, on the reverse strand, counting down.
GATATCCGGGGCCGAAAACCGTTACACCACAGACCCCGACGCCCATCCCCTCGTGGGACACTGGGTGCCCGACTTCCGCGTGTCCGGGCCGGGCGGCGAGCGGCGGGTGGCCGAACTCGCGCGCGACGGGCGACCGCTGCTGATCGATCTGACCAGGGGTGCCGTCGTGGCGGCCGCGGCGACCGACATCGCCGGCCGCGTCACGGTCGCCGCGGGTGCGCCCCTCGGCGACGTCGCGGCGACGGCGGTGTTGGTGCGTCCCGACGGCTATGTCGCGTGGGCGTCGTCCGCACCGACGCCCAAGCCCGACGAACTGCGCAGATTACGCGGCGCGCTCGCGCACTGGTTCGGCATCTAACTCGGCTGGTACGCCCAGCCCACCTTCCCGGCGGGCGACGGCGTCCGGCGTCGGTTGGGCCTGACTCTGCAGGCGCGCCAACATCTCGGCCGTGAGCAACTCGGCGGACCGTCTGGCCGGGGCGGCCGCTTCGATGTAACCCAAGCCGCCGGACTTGTTCGCCAGGCATCGTCATTTCGGGGAAACGCCGGCACCTTCGGGAAGCTAGCGAAACCACGGTTCGATGCCGAAACTTCCGTCTTCCCGTGCCTGCGTGTCGGCCCCGGCGATGTGGTCGGCGTCAGACCGCGGCGTCCTGCTCAGCCGATGGGGCCAGCGCGCTCGCATGGCCCCATCGACTAGGGAGCAAGTTCGTTGTGGTGCAGGCTTTTCGAGAAGACCGGGGTCGTGGGATCACGGGAAGCCGCCGCAGATGTTGCCGACGCACCCGCCGCCGCCACCGGGTCCGCCGCCGCCACCGCCGACACCGGGGATGCTGCCGCCGCCACCGCCCGGTCCGCCGCCACCGGAGGGCCCGCCGGGGATGCTGCCGCCGCCACCGCCCGGTCCGCCGCCACCGGAGGGCCCGCCGGGGACACCGCCGCCGCCACCGCCCGGTCCGCCGCCACCGGAGGGCCCGCCGGGGACACCGCCGCCGCCACCCGGCCCACCCGGGGCGCCGCCGCCCGGCCCGGACGGGGGCGCCGGCGCGACGCTGGAGCTGGGAGCGGTGGTGGTGGTCGGGGTGGGGCTGCTGCTGCTGGGTGTCTCATGGTTGCCGCCGCCACATCCGACCGCGAGCACGAGCATGGCGGCACCGCCGAAAACCGCGACCGTGTTCCTGGTTGCAGATCTCATCAGCGTCCACACCCTCGCCTGCCACGGTCATTCGGTCCACTGCTCCGTACCCCGCCGGACGACCCCGTAAACCGCTTCGGAGCGAGACGGGGCGGCGGCACGCAAAGCCGGGCGGTCTCAGCCGCCCCGGTGCGCGAAACGGCCCCAATACGCCGGCAGGCCGTTGGATCGGAACGACCCAACGGCCCAGCCAGTTGCCTGCAGCCTCAGCAATTCGCGCCGGCGACGCATCCGGCGAGGGTGGCAATGTGAACGTTGCCTGCCCGAGAGGCCGCGCCGGAGGGGGCCGTTGCCAGGTGGGAGGCCGGCCGCGGCGGCGCCGACGTGCCGCCCGCCGGACCCACGCCCGCAACCCCAAAGCCGACCGGCAAGGCAAGCGCGGCCGCGCCCAACGCGGTCATCGTCTTACGCCGAACGTGCATGGTCAGCCACTCCCTTCCGCGTGTTTGTCGGCGACAAAGCTCCCCTGTCACAACAAACCATACACCTATGAAATAGTTTCCATCAAGCAACTATGGTGTATGCGCGCTTTTCGTCCCGGCGGCGCCGGCGTGGCCTACCCTTCTTTGGTGATCAGCTTCCGCAGCGCCACCCGGTCGGGGCTGAGCAGCTCGTCGATGCGCGGATGGTTCACCTCGGCGACGATGATCTCGCCCACCTCCTGATTGACCTCACTGAAGATCCCGTGCGACTTCATCTTCGAGGTTTGATACAGGTTGTCCTCGGTGGGCGTGACGTAATACACCGCGTCGGCCTTGAAGCGGTGGACCAGCCACAGGTGGATCAGGGTCATCAGCCGCTTCTTGCGCAGCTTTTCTGCGAAGGTGTTCTGGTCGCGCACCGTGAGGATGCTGCGGCCGTGGCGGTCCTTGATGGGATCGAAGACGACGTTGGCCAACTGTTCGTCCCCGTCGCCGTAGATGCCGAGAACCAGCACATCGGAGCCGGCGCGCCGGGGCCGCAGCTGCACCCGCAGCCGCTCGCCGAGCTGGTAGTGCTCGCTCCACAACGCCAGCCATTCCTCGAGCAGCTTCTTGGGCACCTCGGTCTGCACCAGATGCTGATGCTGGGTGGAACCCTTGCCCATCGCCTTGGTGGTCGCCGTGCGGCCCGAGGACGCGGCCAGCGCGGCGTCGCTGCGCGGGCCGCCGACCAACGTCTGGGGCGTGCGGTAGGGGGACTCGATCAGGCGCATCTTGCGCTGCAGACGGGCCAGCGCCAGCATGCCGTCCTGCTTGAGGGCGGTGGCGAACTCCTCGGCCGCGATGCCGTCGATCTGATGCCCGCCGTAGGTGATGAAGTTGAAGACGAAGCCCATCTTGCCGAGCTCCTCGGGGAAACGCTTCATCTCTTCATCGGTCATGCCGGTGGTATCCCAGTTGAACGACGGCGACAGGTTGTAAGCCAGCATCTGGTCGGGGAATTCGGCGTGGATCGCCTCGGCGAATTGACGCGCGTCGTCGAGAGCCGCGGTCTTGGTCTCCATCCAGAGGATGTCGGCGAACGGGGCCGCCGCCAGCGACTTGGCGATCGCATACGGTATGCCGCCGCGGATCTGGTAGTACCCCTCGGGGGTTTTGGCCAGCTCGCAGTCCCATTGCGGGTCGACGCCCAACTCCTTGGCTTTGGCCCGCGCGTCGTAAAGCGATGCACGCTGGGCGAAGCGGCGCCATTCCTCGGGGCTCACACCGACCGGATCCTCCTCGCTTTCGCCGAATTTGAGCACCTCGGAGACGGCTTCGCCGTAGGTCATCAGACCGGCATCGTCCTCCCAGGCGGCCACGAACCGGGACTCGACCTGGTCGAACAGATCATCGATCGAAGTCCGATCGTTTTCCCGCCAGGCGTTGACCGCGTCGGAGACCAGGCCCTGGATGCCCTGCCGCTCCAGCCAGGCGGTGGCCGCGGCGTACTCGGCGTCGGAAAGCGCGTAGAGGAGATGGCCGTTGAGTTCCTTGACGCCCAGTTCGTAGAAACGCCGGATCAGGGCCAAGAAGCACGCCTTGTAGGACGGGATGTTCATGTTCGTGGCGCCGAGCAGGAACGGCTGGTCGCGCTCGTCGGCGCGGCTGTCGATCAGGTTGGCCGCCTCGGCGTCGGTGCGCGCGACGACGATGCCGGGCACCCGCATGACGTCGAGCTGGAACCGGGCGGCGTTGAGGCGCTTGATCTGCTCGTCCGACGGCACCAGCACCTTGCCGCCCTGGTGTCCGCACTTCTTGGTGCCCGGGCGCTGGTCCTCGATGTGGTAACCGGGCACCCCGACCTCGACGAAGCGGCGGATCAGATTGCGCACATGGGGATCACCGCCGTGACCGGTGTCGGCGTCGGCGATGATGAACGGCCGAAAGTCACAGGCAGGGCTTGCGGCGCGCTGCCGGTCGCTCATGTGCAGGCGCAGGTAGTGCTGATTGCGGTCGGCGGCGAGCAGGGCGCGCACCAGCACGGCGGCATCGTCGGGGACCTGGCTCAACGGGTAGCTGGCGAGGTCGGGGCCCGGGTCTTCGGTGGTGGAACCCTTGGCCGAGGTCGCCCACCCGCCGAGGTAGATGGCCTCGATGCCCATCCGCTTCATGCTCACCGCCTGTCCGGGCGAGTACGGCCCGAAGGTGGTGATGCTCTTCTTCGCCGCGAACAGTTCCCGCAGCCGGTCGTAGAAAGCCTCCGCCGCGTCTCGGGCCACGGTGTAGTCGAGGGGAATGGTGCCGCGTTGCTCCACCACCTGACGGGCGGTGTACAGGCGCGCGATGCCGGCGAAGCGTGGGCCGTCGATGTACCGCTGGGTGGCGGCAACGTCGTCTTCAAACCGGGTACGGACCTCGGCGTCCGCTTCAACGATGGCCATGGCTCACGCTCCTCTTCAGCACGATTCCGCTGATCAACCCGAGTCTATCCCTGGCCGTCCCGGACCGACCGAGGGTCGAAAACCCCGGGCCAAAACCGTTGTGCCCGGGCGTGGGCGGTCTGCTCCGGACTCCCGGCGCCGGCCTCGGCCTCGGGCTCGGGTCCAGGCTCAAAAGCGTTGGCGTTTTTGCCAATCCGCGAGGTTTCCGGCGCAGTTGCGCCGCGGAGTCTGTTAGGGTTTGTGCACCGGCCGGGCGGCGTGCGCGACGCTGCGGCGGCGGTGAGCGTTATGACCCTCGGGGCGACCGAGCGTGGTCCCGTATTCGATGGGAAGGACAGGCCGATGAGCTATCCGCTGTTGCCGCCGGAGATCACTTCGCTGCAGATTTTTTCCGGTCCCGGCTCGGCGCCGATGTTGCAGGCGGCGGCGGCCTGGGACGGGTTGGGCTCGGAGTTGGTTGCGGCCGCGGAGTCGTTCTCGTCGGTGACGTCGGGACTGACCGGCCAGGCGTGGCAGGGTCCGGCGGCGGCGGCGATGACGGCCGCCGCGACACCGTATTCGAGCTGGCTCCATGCGGCGGCGGCCCATGCGGCCGGCGCGGCGGCCCAGGCCCGGGCGGTGGCCGGTGTCTTCGAGGCGGCGCGGAGCGCCGCCGTGCACCCGATGGCGGTGGCGGCCAACCGGTCGAACCTCGTGCAGTTGGTGATGTCGAACCTCTTCGGGCAGAACGCGCCGGCGATCGCGGCGATCGAGTCGGAATACGAGCAGATGTGGGCCGCCGACGTGGCGGCCATGGTCGGCTACCACGGCGGGGCGTCGGCGGCGGCCGCTCAGCTGACCTCGGCGGCGGGGTCGTTGCAGCTGCCGCCCGCGCTGACCGGCTTGAATGTCGGCCTGGGCAACGTCGGCAGCCTCAACGTCGGCGGCGGCAACCTCGGCTCGTTGAACTTCGGCTTCGGCAACACCGGCCCAAGTGGGGCCGGTGGTGGCCTGGGCAACGTCGGCATCGGCAACTTCGGCGCGTTCAACCTCGGCGTCGGCAACGGGGGCTCGACCGGCGCCTACGGCAACATCGGCTTCGGCAACCTCGGCAGCTACAACTTCGGGGCCGGCAACATCGGCAACAACAACTTCGGCTTCGGCAACGGCAACCTGAGCAGCCTGCACACCTCGGGCGTCCTGACGGATCCGTCGACGTACAACTTCGGCCTGGGCAACGTCGGCCACTACAACCTGGGCATCGGCAACTTCGGCAGCCACGACATCGGCTTCGGCAACCTCGGCAGCAACGACATCGGCTTCGGGCTTTCCGGCAGCAACCAGATCGGCCTGGGCGGGCTGAACGTGGGGCCCGGCTGGAACGCGGGGCTGGCGAACTCCGGCAGCTTCAACCTGGGCTTCGCCAACACCGGCAACTACAACATCGGCCTTGCCAACACCGGCAGCCACGACTTCGGCATCGGCCTGACCGGCAACAACCAGGTGGGCTTCGGGGGCTGGAACTCCGGCACCGGAACCAGCGGCCTGTTCAACTCCGGGGTCAACAACACCGGGTTCATGAACTCCGGCGAAGTCGGCTTCGGCGGCGGCGGGAACTGGGGCCTGTTCAACTCCGGTTTGGCCAACTCGGGCATCCTGAACTCCGGCCACTACGACACCGGGCTGTTCAATGCGGGCAGCCACGACACCGGGCTGTTCAACGCGGGCACCGTCAGCAGCGGCCTGTTCAACGCGGGCTCCCACAACGTGGGGCTGGCCAACGCGGGAAGCTACGACATGGGCGCCTTCAACACCGGCGCCGTAGTGAGCCCATCTCCAGGGATATCCGGTTATGCCGGCGGGGAGAACGTCGGCATCCTCAACGCGGGCAACACGAACGTGGGCGTCCTCAACGCGGGGTTCGGCAACGTCGGCGCCGCCAACGTGGGTGCCTCGGACATGGGCGCTTTCAACACGGGCATCGCCAATGTCGGCCTGTGGAACGCGGGCAACTACAACACCGGAGCCGGGAACGTGGGCGCGTTCAACACCGGATTCGAGAACGTGGGCGACTACAACACCGGCGCGTGGAACCCGGGCTACTACAACACCGGCTTCGCCAGCTCGGTGGTCCAGCCGCTGACGAGTTCGGGCATCGGCAACACCGGCGCGCAGACGTCGGGCTTCTTCAACTCGAGCACCGATAGTTCGGGCTTCTTCAACTCGGCCGGCGGGACGGTCAACGTCGGCTTTGGCAACTCGGGCAGCGGCGGTTACAAGATCGGCTTCCTGAACTCCGGCAGCGGGTTCGGCGACGCGGGCATCGCCAACTCTGGCAGCGGCGGCAACAACACCGGCTTCGGCAACTCCGGCAGCGGCGGCAACAACACCGGCTTCGGCAACTCTGGCAGCGGCGGCTTCAACACCGGCTTCGGCAACAGCGGCAGCAGCAGCACCGGCTGGTTCAACTCGGGCAGCAACGACGCCGGCATCGCCAACACCGGAACTCACGACTCCGGCGCCTACAACTCCGGGGCCCACGACTCCGGCGCGTTCAACCACAGCGACAGCCAGTCGGGCTTCTTCAACTGACCCGCGCGGGTCGGACCTTCGGGCCCGGCCCGCAACACCCGCATCGGCGACCGGCCGTGGGCTGCCACCGTCCCCGAAGGCGATGCGCAGCGCGGTTGCCGCCCACCGGCCCGCATCGGCGACCGGCCGTGGGCTGCCGCCGTCCCACCGTCACCCATGCACGCGTCGGGGGCCAGCGGCAATGCGCGAGACCGCTGCGGTCGCCAGGCGTCCGCAGCGGGCCGAACGGCTGGCACCAAAAGCCGATGAGCAGCGCCACCACGGGGCGGCGCAAGCCGGTGCAGACCTGGACGGCTGGATTCAGCCCGTACCGGGGGCCGCCGTGGGCTATCTTCTGCGCCCGCAAATGGCGACACTGTTTTCATGGACACTTCCCTGGCACGCGCAGCACGTCGAACCGCGCCGGCCGCCGCGGGGTTGACGCTGCTGGTGGCGGTGTTGGTCGGCTGCGGTGGGCACGGCAGCGATCAGATGACGGCGCCACGGGCGCCGAAGGTCACGACCGTCGGCCGGACCGTGCCCGACGCGCCCGCCGCCGGCGCGTTGACCCTGACGAGTCCGGCTTTTGCCGACGGCGCGCCGATACCCATGCAGTACACCTGCAAAGGGGCGAACCTGGCGCCGCCGTTGCAGTGGTCGGCGCCGGCGGGGGCGGCGCTCGTCGTCGATGACCCGGATGCGGTCGGCGGGCTGTATGTGCACTGGATCGTGACCGGCATCGGCCCCGGTTCCGGCAGCACGGGCG
>JAQTVU010000057.1 GCA_028706695.1 Mycobacterium sp. | reverse complement strand
CGGCGGCGGAGGCGAGATTCAAGCTCGCGCCCGCGGCGGTCAGCCCAACCCGCGCGGGAGCGGTCGCAACGGCCACGACGCTTTTCGCGAGATTCATTCTTTTGAGTCTATTCGCGAAACGCTCCCGGTGAACGCTTATCGCGGCAGAGGACGCGGTGAGCGCTGCGGACTATTATCAGATGGTTGGCACCTATCTCACAGTAATCGCACACTCACTGTGAAGACAACGTAAAGCAAGGACGAGATGTGATCCGATGACGACGGCTACCCAAGGCGAAACCAAACCGGAGGCTCGCATCCTCGTGGTTGACGACGAGGCGAACATCGTCGAACTGCTCTCCGTGAGCCTCAAGTTTCAGGGATTCGAGGTCCACACCGCCACCAACGGGGCCCAGGCGCTCGACCGCGCCCGTGAATCGCGCCCAGATGCGGTGATCCTCGACGTGATGATGCCGGGCATGGACGGCTTCGGGGTGCTGCGGCGGCTCCGCGCCGACGGCATCGACGCCCCGGCGTTGTTCTTGACGGCCCGCGACTCCCTGCAGGACAAGATCGCCGGCCTGACCCTCGGCGGCGACGACTACGTGACCAAGCCGTTCAGCCTCGAGGAAGTCGTGGCCCGGCTGCGGGTCATCCTCCGGCGCGCCGGCAAGGGCGGAGCCGTGCCGCGCAACTCCCGCCTGACCTTCGCCGACATCGAACTTGACGAAGAAACCCACGAAGTGTGGAAGGCCGGTGAACCGGTTTCGCTGTCGCCCACCGAATTCACTTTGCTGCGCTACTTTGTGATCAACGCGGGAACGGTGCTGAGCAAACCGAAAATTCTCGACCACGTGTGGCGTTACGACTTCGGGGGTGACGTCAATGTCGTCGAGTCCTACGTGTCCTATCTGCGCCGCAAGATCGACACGGGTGAGAAGCGGCTGCTGCACACCCTGCGCGGGGTGGGCTATGTGCTGCGGGAGCCACGCTGAGCAGCGCACGGCGAATTGGCGAAGCATTGATGAAGCGTCGATTGAGTGGTAGCGAAGAGTACGGGGATGGCTAAGAAGCTTCGACGCGGAATTCCGCTACGGGTGAGCCTGGTCGCCGCCACCCTGGTGCTGGTGGCCTGCGGGCTGGCGGTGTCGGGCATCGCGGTCACCTCGATGCTGCGGCACAGCCTGATCAGCCGGATCGACCAGACGCTGCTCGAGGCTTCCCGCGGCTGGGCACTTGCGCCGCGGCGACGGTCACCGCCGCCCTACGAGAGCCCGGATCCGGGCCGCCCGCCGTCGAAGTTCTACGTCCGGGCCGTCGGCTCCGACGGCGCTCCGTTCACCGCCATCAACGACCGCAATGCCGAACCGGCGCTACCGCCCGACAGCGACGTCGGACCCGATCCGACGACGCTGCCCTCGGTCAACGGCTCGGACATCGAGTGGCGTGCGGTGTCGGTGCATGGCCCGCACGGCCTGACGACCGTCGCGGTGGACCTGTCCGACGTCCAGCACACGGTCCGGTCCCTGGTTTGGCTGCAGGTCGGCATCGGGGTGGCGGTGCTGGTGGTGGTGGGGATCGCCGGCTTCGCGGTGGTGCAACGCAGCCTGCGGCCGCTGGTCGAGGTTGAGCAGACCGCCGCGGCGATCGCCGCCGGGCAGCTGGATCGCCGGGTCCCGGAGCGGGATCCCCGCACCGAGGTCGGCCGCCTGTCGTTGGCGCTCAACGGCATGCTCACCCAGATCCAGGAGGCGCTGGCGTCCTCAGAGTCTTCGGCGGAAAAGGCCCGCGGCTCCGAGGAGCGGATGCGACGGTTCATCACCGACGCCAGTCACGAGCTGCGCACCCCGCTGACCACCATTCGCGGGTTCGCTGAACTGTATCGTCAAGGCGCCGCCCGCGACGTGGCCATGCTGCTCTCGCGGATCGAAAACGAAGCGAGCCGGATGGGCCTGCTGGTCGATGACCTGCTGCTGCTGGCCCGTCTGGACGTCCAACGGCCGCTGGAACAGCACCAGGTGGACCTGCTGGCGCTGGCCAGCGACACGGTCCACGACGCTCAGGCCATGGACCCCAAGCGGCGGATCACCCTGCAGGTGTTCGACGGTCCCGGCACCCCGGAGGTGCTCGGGGATGAGGCGCGGATACGCCAGGTCTTCAGCAACCTCCTCGCCAACGCCCTGCAGCACACCCCCGAAAGCGCCGATGTGACCGTCCGGGTCGGCACCGAGGGCGACGACGCGGTGCTAGAGGTGGTCGACCGGGGGCCCGGGATGACCCGCCAGGATGCGTCGCGGGTATTCGAGCGGTTCTATCGCACCGACTCCTCGCGCGCGCGGGCCAGCGGCGGCACCGGGCTGGGGCTCTCGATCGTCGACTCGTTGGTGCACGCGCACGGCGGCGATGTCACCGTGATTACCGCGCCCGGCGAGGGATGCTGCTTCCGCGTCACGCTGCCACGCGTCGGCGGCGTGACGGCCACGCAACCCGTTCATGCCAGTTGAGCCAGGGCTGCCCTGATCCTGGCCTGCGCCTCGTCCAGTGATTCCGGTGACGGGCTGCGGTCGACGTTGGCAAAGCCGAAGTCGCTCAGGCTGCGGGTGGGGAACACGTGCACATGAAGGTGCGGCACTTCCAGGCCGGCGATGATCATCCCGGCGCGTTCGGTGTTGAACGCTTTGCACACGGCCCTGCCGATCAGCTGGCTTACCGACATAACCCGGGCAAACACCGCGCCGTCGACCGTCTGCCACTGGTCGATCTCCTCGCGCGGCACCACCAGCGTGTGGCCCTGCGTCATCGGCTCGATCGTCAGGAACGCCACGATGTCGTCGTCCTCATAGACGAAGCGGCCGGGAAGTTCTCGGTTGATGATCTTGGTGAAGATCGACGCCATGGGTCCAGCATATGTTCGGCGCCAAGTGCATCCGCGCCTGAGCCCCGGTTGCCGGATGATCGGTGTGCAGCTTCCACGACCGGCGCGTGTTGGCGATGAGTCGAACAGTGTCGGGCTCGGCGTGCCAGCCGGCACGACGCTCACGGCGGCGAACTACCCGGATGTAGTGGGCATCGGGCAGCTCGCCCACCGCGAGCACCACCTTGAGGGCGATCAGGCCGTAGGTGAGCTCGGCCATGCCCATCGCCGAGCCGCTCAACACGGCGACGATCGCTTTCAAGGCGATGCCGGCCCGGTGATGGAGGCCCGCCCGATTGAACGCATCGGCGTTACGCCGGATCAGCTGCTGGGTGCCGCACTGCACCATCCAGATCACATCAGCGTGGTCGCGCCCGCGGCGCAGCCAGCGCTACCCAGGCGACGGTTGACATCTGGCCCGGGCCGCAATCGATGCTGCCCCAGCAAGTCCGCTCTGGTCGACACCGTCCCCATGACCACCAACGCCATGCCGGCCACCGGCGGTTCCTCGGATGGCTCTGATCGTCGTCCAAAACGCCGCCGCAGCTACCCGCCTGCTCGTCCTCGCCGACAATGACGCCGCCTACGAGCGGCCCCCCTGCCAGTAGGTGAACAACTCGATAGACCCACACACCCGCCAAACACTCCGGCCAGGGTGGGGAAATTACCCGACGGCCAATCCCGCTGATAGGCCGATCACCCGGGGATCATCGGTTCCATCCAGACGCGCCCAATTGCCGCCGCGCTGTGCCATCCGATGGTGTGTTCACTTCAACGAAATTCGAGACCTATCGGAAAGGAGCCGAGCAGCGGCCGCAACGTGGGCATCGCACTGCTCACCGGCTTGCCGCACTTGGTCCAGAAGTTGCGCGCGCATCCGCGGGTCCCAGAACCGGTCGATGTGTCCGGCGATCGTCGCGGCCGCCTCATCCGGTGACAAGTGCCGAAACTGGGCCGCGATCTCGGTCGCCAGCCTCATCGCTGGTGGCGCACCCATGTCACCTCACTCCGCGCGGCTGTACCAGATCATCGGAATGGTCCTGGCGCAGCGCGCCGTTCGTTGTCGAGGGTCGCAGCGACACCTGCACCGCAGTGACCTTGTACTCCGGGCAGTTGGTGGCCCAGTCGGAGTTTTCGGTCGTCACGACGTTCGCTCCGGTGCCAGGGTAGTGGAACGTCGTATAGACCACCCCGGGAGGCATCCGATCCGAAAGCACCGCGCGCAGTGTGGTTTCGCCGGCCCGGCTGCTCAGCGTCACCTCGGCCCCATCACTGATGCCGCGCACCTCCGCGTCGTGGGGATGGATTTCCAAGACGTCCTCCTTGTGCCAGACGACGTTGCGGGTGCGCCGCGTCTGTGCACCCACGTTGTACTGGCTCAAGATCCTGCCGGTGGTGAGGATCAGCGGGAACCTGCGTGTGGAGCGTTCGGTGGTCGGGACGAACGTGGTGTTGACGAATTTGCCCTTCCCCCTGACGAACTCATTGACGTGCATGATCGGGGTTCCCTCGGGTGCCTCGTCGTTGCACGGCCATTGCACACTTCCGAGTTTGTCCAGCTTCGCGAAAGACACTCCGGCGAAGGTCGGCGTCAGCCGTGCGATCTCGTCCATTATCTGACTGGGATGCTCGTAGGACATGGGATAACCCATGGCGCTCGCGATTTCGCAGACGATCTGCCATTCCTGCATGCCCGTGCGGGGCGCCATCACCGGGCGCACCCGGTTGATCCGGCGCTCGGCATTTGTGAACGTGCCGTCCTTCTCCAAGAAGGACGTGCCCGGCAGGAACACGTGAGCGAACTTCGCGGTCTCATTCAGGAACAAGTCCTGCACGACCAGCAGCTCCAGCGATGCCAGCGCACGAAAAACATGCTGGGTGTTCGGGTCGGACTGGGCGATGTCCTCACCCTGGACGTAAAGGCCACGGAAGGAGCCGTCGATGGCCGAGTCGAACATGTTGGGAATGCGCAGGCCGGGCTCGGCGAGCAGTGGTCGTTGCCACAGCGCCTCGAAAACGTTGCGCACCGCGTTGTCGGACACATGCCGGTATCCGGGCAATTCATGGGGGAACGAACCCATGTCGCATGAACCTTGAACGTTGTTCTGGCCGCGCAGCGGGTTGACCCCCACGCCGTCGCTGCCGACGTTCCCCGTGGCCATCGCGAGGTTTGCCATCCCCATCACCATCGTGGAGCCCTGACTATGCTCGGTGACGCCGAGGCCGTAGTAGATCGCCGCGTTGCCGCCCGTCGCATACAGCCGCGCGACCGCGCGCAGTTCGTCGGCGGGTACTCCGGTGATCTCCTCGGTGGCCTCCGGGCTGTGTTCGGGCCGGGCGATGAACTGCGCCCATTGATCGAAGTCCTCACACCTGCCGTGGACGAAGTCGCGATCGACCAGATTCTCGGTGACCACCACGTGGGCCAGCGCATTGACCACAGCCACATTGGTGCCGGGCCGCAGGCGCAGATGGTGGGTCGCCTCCACGTGGGGCGAACGAACCAAATCGATGCGGCGAGGATCGATCACCACCAGCTTGGCGCCTTGTCGCAACCGGCGTTTCATTCGCGAGCCGAAGACCGGGTGCCCGTCGGTGGGGTTGGCACCGATCAGCAGGATCACGTCCGCCTTGGCGATGGACCGGAAGTCCTGGGTTCCGGCCGACTCGCCGAACGTCTGCTTGAGGCCGTACCCCGTGGGGGAGTGGCACACCCGCGCGCAGGTGTCGATGTTGTTGTTGCCGAACGCGGCGCGCACCATCTTCTGTACGACGTAGACCTCTTCGTTGGTGCAGCGCGACGAGCTGATCCCGCCGATGGCCCCGACGCCGTGCCGCTGCTGAATGCCGCGCATCCGCTCGGCCACGTAGTTGATCGCGCCGTCCCAGTCGACCACGCGCCACTCGTCGGCGATACTGTCCCGGATCATGGGGTGCAGCACGCGGTCGGGATGGGTGGCGTAGCCGAAGGCGAACCGTCCCTTGACGCATGCGTGCCCCTCGTTAGCCCCGCCGTTCTTGTCGGGCACCATCCTGACCAGCTCGTCACCGCGCAACTCGGCCTTCAACGAGCACCCGACGCCGCAATATGCGCACGTCGTCAGCACGGTGCGGGTCGGTGTGCCCAGTTCGACCACGGACTTCTCCTGCAGCGTGGAGGTCGGGCACGCCGCCACGCACGCGCCACAGGACACACATTCGGAGTCGATGAAAGTCTCGTCTGCACCGGCGGATACTTTCGAGTCGAACCCGCGGCCCTCGATGGTCAGGGCGAACGTTCCCTGGATATCGCTGCACGCGCGCACGCATCGCGAACAGGCGATGCACTTGGACGGGTCGAAGTCGAAGTAGGGGTTGCTGTGGTCGGTCTTCAGGTCCAGGTGGTTTTGACCCTCGTAGCCGTAGCGGACTTCGCGCAAGCCCACCACGCCCGCCATGTCCTGCAGTTCGCAGTCGCCGTTGGCTGGGCAGGTCAGGCAGTCTAGCGGATGGTCGGAAATGTAGAGTTCCATGACGCCCTGGCGCAGCTTCTCCAGCCGGGGCGTCTGGGTGCGCACAGCCATCCCTTCGGCGACCGGGGTGGTGCACGAAGCCGGCGTGCCACGCCGCCCGTCGATCTCCACCAGGCACAGCCGGCACGAGCCGAAAGCATCCAGGCTGTCGGTCGCACAAAGTTTCGGTATCTGCACGCCCGCGAGGGCAGCCGCACGGAGGACAGAGGTGCCCTCCCCCACGGTCACGGGCAGACCATCGATATGCACAGTCACCGGCTTGGCGTCGGACGCCGGAGCCGGCGTACCGAGGTCACACTCTTTGAAGACGGTCATCGCGTGGGCTCCTTGCTCATCTGGACGGTCGCGGGTGGGCCGCGAAATCCTCGGGGAAGTGCACCAGCGCGCTGCGCACCGGGTTCGGTGTCAGCCCTCCCATGGCGCACAGCGAGCCGTCGGTCATCAGCTCGCACAGGTCGTTCAACAATGCCAGGTTGCCGTCGGGATCCACGCCGCCGACGATACGGTCGATCGTTTCGACGCCGCGCACCGAACCCACCCGGCACGGGGTGCACTTGCCGCAGGACTCCTCGGCGCAGAATTCCATCGCAAAGCGGGCCATCGCGGCCATGTCCACGGTGTCGTCGAACACGACGATGCCCCCGTGCCCCAACATCGCTCCCGCGGCGGCGAAGGCCTCGTAGTCTGTCGGCAGGTCCAGCCCCGAGCCCGGGATGTAAGAGCCCAGCGGACCGCCGACCTGAACGGCGCGCACGGGCCGGCCAGAACGCGTGCCACCGCCGTATCCGTTGACCAGTTCGGCCAGCGAGATGCCGAAGGCGGTTTCGAACAGCCCGCCCCTGGCGATGTTGCCAGCCAGTTGGAAGACCTGGGTGCCACGGGAGCGGTCCACGCCCAGAGCGGCGTATGCCTTTCCCCCGTCGGCGAGGATGGTGGGCACACTGACCAGTGTGAGCACGTTGTTGACGACCGTGGGTTTGCCGAAGAGGCCGGCGATGGCCGGAAGTGGCGGTTTGGCCCGTACCATGCCGCGTTTGCCTTCCAGGCTTTCCAGCATCGACGTCTCTTCGCCGCAGATGTAGGCGCCGGCGCCGATCCGCAGGTGGATGTCGAAGCTGAACCCGGACCCGAGGATGTTCTGGCCGAGCCACCCGTTGCTGCGCGAGGCCTCGATCGCCGCGGCGACAACTGCGGCCGCATCGGGATATTCGGACCGCAGATATATATAGCCCTCCGCGGCGCCGACGGCGTAGGCGGCGATGGTCATGCCTTCCAGCAGGGCGAACGGGTCGCCTTCCACCACGACGCGGTCGGCGAAGGTGCCACTGTCACCTTCGTCGGCGTTGCAGCAGACGAATTTCAAATCTGCGTCGGCTTCGGCGACGGTCTTCCACTTGATGCCGGCCGGAAAGCCCGCGCCTCCTCGACCGCGCAGCCCGGAATCGGTCACCTCCGCCATCACGCCGGCCGGACCGAGCTCGAAGGCCCGGCGAAGCCCGGCAAGACCGCCGTGGCTGGTGTAGGCATCGGGGGACAGCGGATCGATGATCCCGACGCGGGCCAGGCACAGGCGTTGCTGATCACGCATCCAGGGCAAGTCGTCCACGATACCCACACACAGGTCGTGTGGGGCGCCCGCAAGCATTCCGGCGGCCACCAGGTCGCCGACATCCTCGGGGCGTACCGGACCGTAGCCCACGCGACCACGCTCGGTGTCGACCTCGACCAGCGGCTCCAGCCAAAGCATTCCGCGCGTTCCGGTGCGCACCAGCCCAATGTCTTGGCCGATGAGTGCGGCCTCGCGCTCCAAGGCGACAGCGACTTCGTTGGCGCCGACCGAGGTTGCCGCGGAATCCCGAGGCAGGTAGACGGTTGTCATGCAATCTCCGTCCGGGTGATGTCGATCACTCGATCCAAATCGAGCCGCCCGTACAGCCGGCCATTGATTTGCGCGGAGGGGCCGAGCGCGCAGTTGCCCAGACAGAACACCTGGTCAAGCGTCGTGGAGCCGTCGGCGGTGGTGTCGCCGACCTTGATGCCGAGCCGCTGTTCGAGCTGCGCGACGAGGTTTTCGCCGCCCATCGCTCGGCAGGCCTCGGCCCGGCATACCGCGAGGGTGACCCTGCCGGCCGGTCGGGAGCGGAAGTCTCGGTAGAAGGTGACGACACCGTGCACGTCGGCTCGCGAGAGGTTCAATTCCGCCGCCACCAACGGGACCACGTCCGGATCGATGTATCCGAGGCGACGGTGCAAATCGTGCAGAATCTCTAGCAGCGGACCACGCTCGTGTCGATGCGAATCGACGACAGTTCGGACTAGCGTCGGCAAGTTCACGGGCGACTTGTCCAATGAGGTCT